>JAFMRN010000182.1 GCA_017354065.1 Solirubrobacterales bacterium | reverse complement strand
GCTCGCGATAGCGCTCGATCTTGGTTACTGGCTCTGTTGTGGGGGTCATGGGGTGGCTCCCTTCCTGGTGGCGCTCGGCACTGCCGGACCGATCTCCTTGATCAACACAACGCCCCACCCCTGCCAAGGTTGGATGTTAACGAGAAGACCTACCCGAACCCGTAGTTTTGAAGCACCTTTTGACGGTATTCGGACTCGTTTTGGGGCCTCAGGCCAGGGAGACCGGCTGCTCAGGGATCGCGTCCGGGGCAAAGCCTTCGAGCAGGTCCGCGGCGGTCTTGGGCTGCTCATCGGTTTCGATCCCGAGTGATGCGCCCAGCCAGGGCAGCGGATCCTCAAGCACGGTGCTGGCGCCGTAGCGCTTGGCCAGCCGCTTGCCGTCGGGGCCCATCACCAGCGGCACGTGCGCGAACTGCGCGACGGGGTAGCCGAGCGTTCGGGCCAGCAGGATCTGGCGCGCCGTCGAATCCAGCAGGTCTGCGCCGCGCACCACCTGGGTCACCTCCTGTTGGAAGTCATCGACCACGACCGCCAGCTGGTAGGAGAACACTCCGTCTGCTCGCCGCACTATGAAGTCATCGACCTCAAAGGACTGCGGGCCGGCGAGCACGTCCTGAAAGCGGATGCGGGTGCCGCGGGCGTCGAAACGCAGGGCAAAGCGATCCCCGCTGCCGCCCAGCTGGCGACAGTTACAGGGCCGTTGGGCCAGCTCCGCGCGCGTGCAGTAGCAGCGGTAGACCGGCAGCTTGGCCAGGGCGGCGGCATACAGCGACAGCCGGTCTGACTGGCGCACCACGGGGCCGTCCCAGTCGATCCCGAGCGCCCGCAGCGCCTGGAGCTGTTCGGTCTCGAAGATCGGCTTGCAGCGGCTGGGATCGAGATCCTCGACCCGCAGTAGGAACTCGCCGCCGGCCTTCCGCGCAAACAGCCAGGCTGCCAGCGCGGTGCGGAGCGAGCCCAGGTGCAGCGGGCCCGTGGGGGATGGTGCAAAACGGCCGGTAAGCATGCTCGGGCTGGATAGCAGCCGAGCGGAGGGATTGTGTACCCGCTTTTCAGCGGCTTGCGAAAATATACCCCCAGATGGGGTTATAGATGGGGGTATAAAAGCGCGAGCCTGCCACCAGAGGGACTAGTTCCACGACGACCACGCGATCAGGCGTCTCTCGACCGTGGTCTCGCACGCGGCCGTGTAGCCACTCAGCTAGAGGTCCCGCCGCCTGGTTTGTTGCTGTGCTCCCTAGACCTTCTTACGACCCTGGCGACCCTTGCGCTTGAAGATCTTCAGCAGCGGGTCGTAACGCTGGTCGGCGACGCGTTCCTTCAGCGGGATGATCGCGTTGTCGGTGATCTTGATCCCTTCCGGGCAGACCTCGGTGCAGCACTTGGTGATGTTGCAGAGGCCCACGCCGGCCTGATCGGCGATCAGGTCGGTGCGGTCGAGACCGTCAAGCGGGTGCATGTCCAGGGAGGCGAGGCGGACCATGAAGCGCGGCCCGTAGTACTTCTCCTGCAGCCGGTGGTCACGGAGGATGTGGCAGACGTCCTGGCACATGAAGCACTCAATGCACTTGCGGAACTCGGACACGCGATCCGTGTCTGCCTGGCCCATGAGGTACTCGTTCGGCAGGCCCTCACGCGGGGTGAAGGGCGGGATCTTCTCATTGACGCGGTAGTTCCAGGAGACGTCGGTGACCAGGTCGCGGACCTGGGGGAAGGCGCGCATCGGCTCGACGGTGATCGGCTCGTCGGCCGGCAGGTGATCCAGGCGCGTCTTGCACATCAGCTGCGGTTTGCCGTTGATCTCGGCTGAACAGCTGCCGCACTTGGCGGCCTTGCAGTTCCAGCGGACCGCCAGGTCCGGCTCCTGGGAGGCCTGGATCTCCAGGACCGCGTCAAGCACGACCATGCCCGGCTCAGTGTCCAGCTCGTAGTCGACCAGCTGTCCGGTCTCCCGATCGCCGCGCCAGATCTTCAGTTGGCGGTGGCCGCCCTTCATCTCGGTGCTCATTTGGTGGCTGCCTCCTGTTGCTTGCGCTCGTCGATCAGCTCTGCCAGGTCGTCCTTGCGGACCACCGGGACGGGGGTCAGATCGAGGTCCGGCCCGACGCCGTCCTGCAGGATGTTGTGCTCGGACCAGTAGTCGTCATATGCCGGGAAGTCGAGTCGGCTGTGGCCTCCGCGGGATTCCTCACGCAACAGCGCGCCCTTGGCGATCATCAGTGACACCGTGGTCATGTTGCGCAGCTCCTGGCAGAGCTGCCAGCCCGGGTTGTAATCCGGCCGGGAGGAGGGGGCGCGCAGGTTCAGGGCGCGCTCATAGATCTTCTCGACCTCAGCGATCGCGGTCTCCAGCCCCTCCTTGTCACGGAAGATCCCGGCACCGGCGCCCATCGCCTGCTGGAGTTCCTTGTGCAGGGCGTAGGGGTTCTCCTTGTTGGTCTCATCGCCGGCAAGGTCCTCAGCCGCCCGCGCGTGCGCGTCCTCGACCGCGCCGTCCGGCACCGAAACCGGGCCGATCCGGTTGGCCTCCTCGACCGCGCCGAGCCCGGCACGGCGCCCGAACACCAACAGGTCGCCGAGCGAGTTGCCGCCCAGGCGGTTGGAGCCGTTCATGCCCCCGGTCGCCTCGCCCGTGGCGAACAGGCCCGGGACGCGGGTGGCGCCGGTGTCGGCGTCGACCTTGATCCCGCCCATGAAGTAGTGGCAGGTGGGGCCGACCTGCATCGGCTCCTTGGTGATGTCGACGCCGGCAAGCTCCTTGAACTGCTCATACATCGAGGGCAGCCGCGTCTTCACGTAGTCGCCGTCAAGGTGGGTGACATCGAGGAACGCGCCACCGTGTTCGGAGCCCCGGCCCTCCTTGACCTCGGTGTAGATCGAGCGGGCGACGACATCACGCGTGGACAGCTCCATGCGCTTGGGGTCGTACTTCTCCATGAAGCGCTCGCCGTTGTTGTTGAACAGGCGCCCGCCCTCACCGCGTACGGCCTCAGTCACCAGCAGCCCGGCCACGCCGGGCGGGAACACCATGCCGGTGGGGTGGAACTGCACAAACTCCATGTCGACCAGCTGGGCGCCCGCGTGGTATGCCAGCGCGTAGCCGTCACCGGTGCAGTCCTGGGAGTTGGAGGTGATCTTGTAGATCCGGCCGGAGCCGCCGGTTGCCAGCACCAGCGCCTTCGAGGAGAAGGACAGGTACTCACCGGTCGGGCGCTTGAAGCCGAAGGCGCCGACCACACGGTCGCCGTCCTTCAGCAGCCGCGTGATGGTCGTCTCCATGAACACGTCGACGTTGGAGTGGACCGTCTTGTCCTGGAGCGTGCGGATCAGCTCGAGGCCGGTGCGGTCGCCGATGTGGACGAGCCGGTTGTGCGTGTGCCCGCCGAACGCCCGCTGGTGCATCTTGCGGTCGTCATTGCGATCGAAGATCGCGCCCCAGTGCTCCAGCTCGATCGCCCGGTCCGGGACTTCTTTGGCGTGCAGCTCGGCCATCCGCCAGTTGTTCAGGTACTTGCCCCCGAACATCGTGTCCTGAAAGTGGGTGCGCCAGTTGTCCTCAGGGACCATGTTGCCCAGCGAGGCGGCCATTCCGCCCTCAGCCATCACCGTGTGGGCCTTGCCCAGCAGCGACTTGCAGATCACTGCGGTCTTGGCACCGGCCTCAGCGGCGGCGATCGCGGCCCGGAGTCCGGAGCCGCCTGAACCTATGACTACTACGTCGTAGTCGTGCTTCTCGATAACGGTCATGGTCCTAGAAGATGTGGTGGGGGTCGGTGAACACGCCGGAGCCGGCGAGCCAGAGGTAGAGATCGGTGCCCCACACGGTGAACATCGACAGCCAAGCCCACTCCTGGTGGCGGACGTTGAGCGTCGTGACCCGCTGCCACAGCGTGTGCCGGGTCCTGGTGCTGGCGGAGCAGTCGAAGCAGTCGAGGTTGCCGCCGATCAGGTGGCGGAAGCTGTTGCAGCCGAAGGTGTAGCCCGACAGGCAGACGACGTTGATCAGCATGATCAGCGAGCCGATGCTGACGCCGAAGCTGGTGCCACCGCCGGCCGTCGCGTAGAACAGGCTGCGCACGAAATCAAAGGCCAGGAAACCGACGACGATGGCGGCCGCGTAGAAGAAGAACCGGTGCAGGTTCATGAACAGCAGCATCTTGGTCTCACCGGAGTACTTGCGGCGCGCGGCGCCGGCGACGGCGCAGGCCGGCGGCGCCAGGAAGTAGCTACGGTAGATCGACTTGCGGTAGTAGTAACAGGTGGTCCGCATGCCGAGCGGTGCCCACAGCACCAGGAATGACCAGGGCAGCTTGGTGTGGAACCCGAAGATGCCCGCCAGATCTGGCGAGAACATCGGCGACTGCAGGTGCGCACCGTCGGTGTAGACACCGGGGTACTTGGTGGACAGGATCACACGGACGATCGTGTAGATGCCGAACGTCGTCAGCGCGGCGACGACCAGGAACGGCTGGACCCACCAGCGGTCGCGGCGGGCGGTGGCCCCGGCCTTGCGGGGTTCACCGTATGCCGGACTTGGCTTTAGGGCTTCAGAAGTGGTGCTCATTCAGGCCTTTCCCTGCTGCGGATACCCCTGCACCTTATCTGTGAACGAGAGCTAAAGGCGTTCTGGTCGGCCCTTGGCGGGCACGGCCTTGAGCCAATAAAAAGGGGAGAGCACTCCATCCTGAAGCGCTCTCCCCGCTTACGTAGGTCGGGGGACGGGATCTACGTAAGTCTCCCCCTTAGTCCTGTCGAGGGTCAGCTTTTGGCGCTTTGACCTGACGCCTGCACCCATAACGCGGCAGCTTTTCAAAAGTCAGGGACTTCTTTGCGAGAAAAAGGTCTAACCCGCGTGCTGCGCGGTTGACCCGCCGTAGGTGTGTGAGCCGGAGGGCGCGGTCGGCTGCTGGCTGACCGTGCTCTGCTGCGTCGTGTAGGGGCTGGTCTGCTGGCCGGTCGGCAGCGAAGGCAGCGGCGCGCTGGTGCTCCGGCCGGTGGTCGTGTTGGGCTGGCGCTCGCCGGTTGTGGCCGATGTCGCCGTGGACTGCGTTGTCGGCGTGCTGGCGGACGTTTTCGTCGTGTCCTTGCCGGGGTTTTCTGAGCCGTGGGTCGGGCCGGGCGTGGCTGCCGGTTGCTGGCTTTGAGCGGTTGAACCCTCCCCGTGGTCGGGGTTGCCCTGGTTGGTGTGGGTGCTCCCGTGGCTCGCCGGGCTGGTGTAAGTGCCGGCCTGTGGGTACTGAGCGTGGGATGGGCTGGTGCTCTGCTGCGGCGTGCCCGGCTGTGTGAAGGTCGGCGTCTGGCTGTGGGTCGGGTGGGCGGCCGGCGGCACCGGGCGCGGCGCCGGCGTATAGCCGTGTCCGGCGGGTGCC
>JAFMRN010000181.1 GCA_017354065.1 Solirubrobacterales bacterium | reverse complement strand
CCGCTAGGCTGCGCTCTCATGTCCACCTGGTTTGATGAGCTCGCCGACTTTCTCAGAATCCCGTCTATCAGCGCCGATCCTGAGCATCGCCAGGACGTGGAGGCGGCCGGCGGCTGGGTCAAGGACTTCATCAGGAGGGCGGGCGGACAGGCCGAGCTGATCGACTGGCACGGCAAGCCGCTGGTCGTGGGCGAGATCTCCGCCAGCGCCGGTGCTGAGGCGCCGACGATCCTCTGCTACGGCCACTTTGACGTGCAGCCCCCTGACCCGCTGGAGCTGTGGGACTCGGAGCCCTTCGAGCTGACCGAACGCGACGGCCGGCTCTATGCCCGCGGCATCGCGGATGACAAGGGTCAGGTCTACACCTTGCTGGCCGCCGCGCGTGACCTGGCCGCTGCCGGCGAGCTGCCGGTCAGCGTGCGTTTCGCGCTGGACGGCGAGGAGGAGACCGGCGGGCATTCGATCGTCGAATACATCGCCGCCGACAAGGACCGCGCTGACGCGGCGATCATCTTTGACAGCGGCATGATCGGTGAGGACCGCCCGGCCTTCAACGTGGCGATGCGCGGCCTTGTCTACTTCCATCTGACCTTGCGCACCGGCGAATCTGATCTGCACTCAGGGATCTACGGCGGCGCCGCGATGAACGCCGGCGCCGCGCTGATCCAGACGCTTGAGGCGCTGCTGGCCAAGGACGGTCAGCTGGCCGAGCCGCTGCGTGCCGGCGTGCTCGCACCGACCGCGGAGGAGCTTGCAGGCTGGGCCCAGCTGCCCGCCGGCGCCGACGAGCTGGCCTCCCAGGGCGCCACGCCGGCCGATCCCAAGGCGGCCGAGGACTTTTACCTGCGCACGTTCGCGCAGCCGACGCTGGAGATCAACGGGATCCACTCCGGTTCGCCGGACCTGGAGAAGACCGTGCTGCCGGTCGAGGCGGTCGCCAACGTCTCACTGCGTCTTGCGCCCGGACAGGACCCGGACCGGATCGCCGCGGCCTTCGAGCAGCTCGTCCACGCCGCCGTGCCGGCCGGCGCCGGCCTCAAAGTCGAGCGCTGGTCCTCAGCCCCCGCCGGGATCATCCCGCCTGACGCGAAGGCGATCCAACTCGGCCTGGACGCCTTTGAGCAGGCCATGGGGGTGCGTCCGGCGCTGATCCGCTCCGGTGGCTCGCTGCCGATTGTCGCGGCCCTGGCCGACCGTCAGATCCCCACGATCATCTCCGGCTTCTGCCTCCCCGACGCCCAGATCCACGCGCCCAACGAGAATCTGCGCGCGGACTACGTCGACCTCGGGATCAAGACCGCCAAGGCGCTGTTCAGAGAGCTGGCAAAGCTCTGATCAGTGCCGTCTGGCGATGATCGCCAGCGTGCTGTAGACGACCTCGAAGGACCCGCCGGCCGGGTAACGCGGGCGGGTGCGGTGATAACGCGCCGCGTCGGTTCCAAAGGAGTGCGCAGCGCGGGCTCGCGAATTCATAACCCCAAGCATAACCCCAAATGGGGTTATAATTCCGCGAGTGCCGAAGATCAACGTATATGTACCGGACGACCTTGCCGCCGCCGTGCGCGATGCGGACTTGCGCGTGTCACAGATCTGTCAGGAGGCGCTGGCAGAGGCGGTTCGCCGCGTCCAGACCGCACGGGGCAACGCCGCTGAGCTGCGCTTCTCAGAGACAGACGCCCCCGGGGTGAGCGCGAGCCTGGCCCAGCGGGTCACGCCACGGCTGCGGAACGTGCTGGAGGCGGCGCACGGGCTCGCGGGCGCCGGCAACCAGGTGCAGGGTCTTCACCTCCTGATCGCGCTGGTCGACGAGCCGGACAACATGGGCGCCCTGATGCTCACAACGCTCGGGGTCAAGCTCGCGGCCCTGCGGGAGATCGCGCTGTCCAGGGTCGACACCGCGGGTTCACCAAAGACGGTTGAGCTGGACGCGGACCAGCTGGTAGCCGGACTCACACGTGATGCGAAGCTCGCCGTTGCCCGTGCGGTCGATGTTGCGGCGGAGCTCGGCCATGACTACCTCGGCTGCGAGCATCTGCTGCTGGGTTTGGTTCACGAGCCCGTCCAGCCTGCGGGGGGACTGCTGGTAGCGCGGGGAGCGAGCCTCGGAGCGCTGGAGAAGGTCCTGCCTGGCCTGCTGGCGGCGACCCGCAGGGCACACGCCGATGAATCCGAGCTCGCCGCCCGGTTGGAGCAGATCGAGCAGCGTCTCAGCGCCGGCGGGCTCTAGGTCAGAAACCGTCACCCGCGGGCGACAAGATGGGTGAGTGTCGCTTACCTTGGTTATCGGTCCGGCGAACTCCGCCAAAGCGGGGGAGGTGCTGGGTGCCTACAGGGCCGCCGCCCGCCGCGACGCGGTCCTCGTGGTTCCGACGGTCGCGGACGCCCACCACTATGACCGCGAGCTGGCAGGAGACGGCGTCAGCTTCGGCCGGGCCCTGACCTTCGATGCGCTGATCAGCGAGATCGCGGAGCGGCTCGGGTATCAGCGCCCGCGGGTCAGCGCGCTGCGCCGGCGGCTGCTGTTGCGCCGGGTGCTGCAAGACCTCGAGTTCGAGCACCTCACAGAGTCAGCGATGACCCCCGGCTTCAGCGTGGCGGCCACGCGACTGGTTGCGGACCTCCGCGCACAGCGGGTCACGCCCCAGCGTCTCACCCAAGCGGTGCAAAGCGATGACGCTTACATGCGCGATCTGGCGGCCCTGTATCGCCGGTACTGCGCGGCGCTGGAAGACAGCGAGGACAGCGAGTCCTACATCTGGGGCGCGCTGGATGCACTGCGCGCCGACCCCGGGCGCTGGCGCGACAGCGCGGTGTTCTTCTACGGCTTTGACGACCTGACCGCGCCGCAGTCGGACGCCGTCGAGACGCTCTCGAAGCTGGTCCCGGTGACGGTGTCGCTGACCTATGAACGCGGCCGCCAGGCGCTGGCGGCGCGTGCGACCGCGGTTGAGGAACTGCGACCGCTGGCCGCGGAGGTCCGCGAGCACCCGGCACTTGACACCTTCTACGCCAAGCCGGCGTTGCACCACCTTGAGCGCCATCTGTTCGAGCCCGACGTGCCACGGGTCGATCCCGGTGGGGCCGTACAAATACTCGAGGCCGGCGGTGAGCTGGCCGAGGCCGAGCTGGTCGCCGCCGAGGTCCGTACCGCCCTGAACCAGGGCGTTCCGGCAGGCGAGCTGGTCGTGGTCTGTCGCTCGCTGACCCGCCAAGGGGCGCTGCTGGAACGCACGCTGGCGCGCTACGGGGTTCCCGTGACCAGTGCGCGGCGTGTCCCCTTCACGCACACGGCGCTCGGTCGTGGAGTGCGAGCATTCGTGGAGGGGGAGAAGCTGGCGTACCTGCGCCTGACGCGGGACCGTCACTGGGTCGATCAGCTGGAGGCGCGGATCCGCCGCAGCGGCAGCGACGCGGAGCTGAGCCAGATCCAGCTGCCCCCTGACCTGGAGGCTGCCGTGACAGAGCTGTTGCCAAAGGGCGGTGAGCTGGATCTCCGCGCCGCGGCCACGCTGAGGGCGGCACTGGCGGAGGTTGGCGAGGTGAACCAGGAAGAGACCCGGGCGCTGCTGGACGAACTGGAGGTCGGCGCGCACCCGGACGGGCCCGGAGGTGTGCTGGTCGCCGAGCCGCTGGCAATCCGCGCTCGTCGCTTCCGGCGCGTGTTCATCACCGGCCTGTGTGAAAACGAGTTTCCCACCGGCGAGAGTCCCGATCCGTTTCTGTCAGAGCAGCGGCGCCGTGAGCTCGCCCTGGGGGCCGGTCTGGTGCTGGCACCGCCGGCCGATCAGGCCGCCCAGGAGCGGTACCTGCTGTACGCGAGCGTCTCCCGCGCCGAGGAGCAGGTCGTCTTCAGCTACACCAGCTCAGATGAGGACGGGAACCAGATCACCCCGTCACCGTTCCTGGCCGAGGTGGCCGCGCTGTTCAGCGAGCTGCCCCGGCGCAGGCGCCTGCTGGCCGACGTGCTGTGGACCGAGTCCGATGCGCCGACCGAACGCGAAAGAGCGTTGGCGGCGGCGGGGGCGATCTTGAATACGCCCCCGCCGAAAGACGCTGCGACTGCCCGGCTCGGGCCCGCGGCGCTGGCCCATGTCCGGCACACCACACGGGTCTCACCGGGCGCGTTGGAGAACTTCGCCGCCTGCCCGGTCGGATGGCTGGTCGACCGCCAGCTCCAGCCCGGCGAGCTGGAACCGGAGGCCGCGCCGCTGGCCAAGGGCACGCTGATGCATGAGGCGCTGCGCCGCATAGTCGCGGGCGAGCCCGACGTGCTGGAGACGCTGGAGCTGCCCGCGGAGCTGGCGCCCGGGCGTCCGCCGGCGGTGCGCCAGGCGATCCTGGACGGGATAGTGGCCGAGCTGGCGCGCTACCTGGACTTTGAGCGTGAACACCCGACGCCGGGCTTTAAACCGTTCAGGCTGGAGGAGGACTTCGAGGTCGAGCTGGACGCTGGGCTGCATGTGAACGGCGTGATCGACCGGCTCGACACCGACGCATCCGGGCGCGCGATAGTCCGCGACTACAAGTCGGGTGCCGACAAGCTGGAGCGCTCGGCGAAGAACTGGGTCGAAGCTCAGAACTTCCAGGTCGCGCTGTACATGCTGGCGGCGCGCCGGAAGCTGGACCTGGTGCCGGTGGCGGGCGTCTACCAGCCGCTCGGCGGACCCGACCTGCGTCCCCGCGGTGCTGTCCAAGCGGAGCTGGAGCTGCCGGTCCGGGCCGGGGACCGGCTGGCTGCCGACGAGCTGGAGGAGCTGCTCCTGGCGGTGGAGGCGGAGGCCAACGCGCTGGCCGCGACGCTGCAGGCAGGCGAGCTGACCCCGTGCCCGGCGACTTGCTCGCGTGACGGCTGTCGTCACCCCGGGATCTGCTGGGCCACGCGATGAAGCGCTTCACCGACCAGCAGCTGGCCGCGATCGAGCGTCGCCAGGGCGAGCTGCTGCTTGACGCGGGGGCGGGCAGCGGCAAGACCTCCGTGCTGGTCGAGCGGTTCGCGCGGGCGGTCGAGGTCGACGGCGTCGATCCCCAGCGGATCCTGGCGATCACCTTCACGGAGAAGGCCGCGGCTGAGATGCGCGAGCGGGTCCGTTCCAGGTTGCAGACCGCTGAGGAGGGCGGCTGGATCCTGACGATCGACAGCTTCTGCGCGCGGGTGCTGCGCGAACACGCGCTGGCGGCCGGGCTCGACCCCCAGTTCAGCGTGCTCGACGCCGACGCCACCCAGCGGCTGTCGGCCGAAGCGTTTGACACCGCGCTGGCGGAGCTGGCGGAGACCCCGGTCGGCGCCGAGTTGATCGCGGTCTGCGCGCCGGGCGCGTTGCGCGCCGCGATCCACAACGCGTATGCGGAGCTGCGTGCGCGCGGCCAGCGCGAGCCGCGGC
>JAFMRN010000033.1:7074-12988 GCA_017354065.1 Solirubrobacterales bacterium | reverse complement strand
GGTCGCGCTGGCGGGCAAGCTGGCCGCCGGCCCGCCGCTGTCATACGCGGCCAGCAAGGAGCTTGTGAACCGGGTCGCCTACGCCGACCTGACAGAGACGCTCGCGCGGGAGGGTCAGCTCCAGCAGCGCTGTGGCGAGGCCGCCGACTTCGCCGAGGGCGTCCAGGCGTTCCTTCAGAAGCGCCCGGCGAGCTTCACCGGCGCTTGATCGCGCGCGATCCGGCGCGCTTCGCTGACCGCGATCTGGCGGTAGAAGATCGCACTCGAGCCCTTCGCCAGCAGGTCGGGGGTCACGATCCGGCCCGCCCGGATCCCGGCCACGGCGGCCGCGTAGGCCAGCCGGTCGGCGGGGCCGTAGCGCAGCCCGTAATGCTCGCGGACCACCGGCGGCAGGGAGCCCAGCTGGATCGCGTTGTGGGCCAGCGTGAAGGGCTGGTGCAGCGGCGGCAGCGGAATCCGGAAGGCGGTCGCGTGGCCGACGTAGCGCGCCTCCTCGGTCAGGTACATCAGCTCTGAGTTCAGCTGCGCATCCCACCACTGGCGGAACTCCACATAGGTGCGCGGGCAGCTCTCACGCGGCGTGCCGAACAGCTCGCCGAAGCGCAGGTAGTCCTGCCAGTAGGCCTCCCGCTCCGCGTCGGACAGCCGGCCGATGAACAGCTCGTAGAAGTGCAGGGCCGACTCGGCGATGATCGCGACCGTCCACAGCATCAGCTCCGGATTGAAGGCGTCATAGGCGGTGCCCTTGGCGGTCGCGCCGGCGTCGAAGGGGAGGGTGCCGTGGACCTGGCGGTGCATCCGGTGGACCCGCACCAGCAGCGCGTCCGCCTGCGCGCGCGTCCCGAAATAGACCGTCTCGAACTGCTCGGCCGTGTGCGCGAGGCGCTGGAACAGCCGGTCGCGCCAGTGCGTGTGTGCCATCGTGCCGACGTAGTTCAGCGGCATCAGCGCGCCGATGCACAGCGCGCGCTGCCCGTAGAACAGGCCCACCAGGCGCTCGTCGTGGACCCGGCGCAAGATCGAGCTTCCCCGCGGGAAATAACCCTCACCCGACATGTACCGAGTATGGACCGCTCGGGCGGTGGGCGGCGCAGTCGGCTGGCGCGGACACCCGAGGCTCGCCTCTGGCATGCTCAGACGCCCAATGCCAGGCCTGATCGAGCGCTATCGCCAGTACCTGCCCTTCGCGGAGGGGGACCCCGTGGTGTCGCTCGAGGAGGGCGGCACCCCGCTGGTGCCCGCACCGCGGCTGTCCGCCCGTGTCGGCGCCGAGGTCTTCCTGAAGCTGGAGGGCGCCAACCCGACCGGGTCCTTCAAGGACCGGGGGATGACCACCGCGGTGTCTGCGGCGCTGCGTGAGGGCGCCGAAGCGGTCATCTGCGCGTCCACCGGAAACACCGCGGCCTCACTCGCTGCCTACGCGGCGCGCGCCGGCATCCAGGGCGTGGTGCTCGTGCCCGAGGGCAAGATCGCGCTGGGGAAGCTGGCCCAGGCGCTGATCTACGGCGCCAAGGTCGTCTCGATCAACGGCAACTTCGACGCCGGCCTGCGGCTCGTGCGCGCGATCGCCGACGAGCACCCGATTTCACTGGTCAACTCGGTCAACGAGTTCCGGATCGAGGGCCAGAAGACCGCTTCCTTTGAGCTTTTGGAGCAGATGGACGGCGCGATCGACGCGCTCTGCATCCCGGTCGGGAACGCCGGCAACATCACCGCCTACTGGCGCGGTTTCTCAGAGCGCGGCGTCCACCCGCGGATGCGTGGCTTCCAGGCGGCCGGCGCCGCGCCGCTGGTGTCCGGCAAGCCGGTCGAGAACCCCGAGACCGTCGCCTCCGCGATCCGGATCGGCAACCCCGCCCGCTGGGAGCAGGCGATGGAGGCGATGACCGCCTCCGGCGGCGCTGTCAACGCCGTGACAGACGAGCAGATCCTCGACGCGTACCGGTTCCTGGCGCGGGAGGAGGGGGTCTTCTGTGAGCCCGCGTCGGCGGCGTCCGTCGCGGGCCTGCTGGCGTTTGGTGCGGGCGGTGCCGAGCGGATCGCCTGCGTGCTGACCGGCAACGGCCTGAAGGACCCGGACACGGCCCTGAGCCAGGTTGACGGCGTGATCGCCTGCGACGCCGAGCTTGAGGCGATCGTGTCGGCGGTTCTATGAGGGTGCCGGAGCGGTCCAGGAGGGTGCCGGAGCGGCCACATGGCCGCGGAGGCGGGCCCCTCCACGAATCCGCGGAGGCGGGCCCCTCCCCCGACCGGAGGTCGCGCTAATGGAACGCCGCCGGGTCGTTCGCGTGCCCGCGTCATCGGCGAACCTCGGGCCGGGGTTCGACGTGCTGGGGGCCGCGCTGGCGCTGCACCTCGAGGTCGAGGTGGTCGAGACCGGGCGCTTTGGCATCCACACCGACCTGGCGGTCCGTCGTGACCGCCAGAACCTTGTGGTGCGCGGCTTTGAAGCGCTGGCGCCCGCCGACCGCTTCGAGTTCCACCTGCGCTCTGAGATCCCCCTGTCCGGCGGGCTCGGATCCTCCGCCGCGGCCGTGGTCGCGGGTCTGATGGCCGCCGATCACCTGTATGAGCTCGACGCCGATCTGCTGGGGTTGGCGACCGGGCTGGAGGGCCACCCGGACAACGTCGCGGCCGCCTTGGAGGGCGGGATCGTGATCGCCACCGGGGACCGCGTGGACCGTCTGGACGCGCCCTTCGGGCTGGAGGCGGTGCTGCTGGTGCCCTCCGTGCCCGTGCGCACCCGCGAGGCCCGCGCCGCGCTGGCTCCGAACGTGCCCCGCGAGGACGCGGTCTTCAACGTGGCCTCCGCGGCGCGGCTGCTCCTGGGCCTGTCGCGCGGTGACTTCGAGCTGATCGCCGCCGGGCTGTCCGACCGCCTGCACCAGTCTGCCCGCGCGCACCTGTTCTCGCGGTCTTTCGAGCTGATCTCACGTGCGCGCGAGTTCGGCGCGCTGGGCGCCACCGTGTCCGGCGCGGGGCCGACCGCGCTGTTCTGGACCACGGTCGAGTCGACCGGGCCCGTGGTCGAGGCACTGCGCGCGGAGGTCAGCGGCTGGGCTTCGGTGATACGGGCGCCATTCGAGCCGCAGGGGGCGTACGTCACCTCGATGTAGGGGGTGGAGTGCGCTTTTGGGCGCTATAGCGCCCAAAACTCGGGTCACCCCATCCGGTCGGCCACGAACTCGCCGAGCCGCGCTTGCGCTTCCGGCATCCCCAGCCGCCGCAGCAGCTCGTCCGCGATGTTCAGATAGTCGGCGCCCAGATCCGGGCGGTAGTCAATGATCGACACCGCGCGCTCGGCCGACTCGGCATAGGCGATCGAGGAGCGCACCGTCGTGTCCAGCAGCTTCTCTCCGAAGTGGGTGCGCAGCGATTCGAAGGCCTCACGTGAGTGCCGCGTGCGCATGTCCGCGATGTTCAGGATCACGCCGAGCCATTTCAGGTCGGGGTTCAGCGACTCACGCGCCAGCTCGATCACGTCCAGGGCCTGCTCGACGCCCTGCATCGCGAAGTACTGCGCCTCCGCGGACAGCAGCGCCCAGTCCGAGGCGACCAGCGCGTTGACGGTCAGCAGGCCGAGCTGGGGCGGGCAGTCGATCAGGATCAGGTCGTAGTCGTCCTTGACCCCGCGCAGCGCGCGCTTCAGCGACAGCTCGCGGCCCATCTTGCCGCCGAGCATCAGCTCAGCCTCGGCCAGCCCGAGGTTGGCGGGCACCACGTCATTGTGGATCGCCTGCTGGATCGTCGCCTGCCCGGTCAGCACCTCACCGAGCGTCGGGTTCACGTCGGGACTGACATCCAGGTAGTCAGACAGGTTGCCCTGGGGGTCGAGATCCACGGCGAGCACCCTCAACCCGAGGCGCCGGAAGATGTCCGTCAGCGTTCGCACCGTCGTGGTCTTGCCGGTGCCACCCTTCTGCGACAGAACCGCGATGGTGGGCATCGCGCGCACTATAAGGCGGGGTTGCTGACTTTGAGTTCAGCAACCCCGAGCGGACGCTCCCCTACGCGTCGCTCTCCCGCGCGGAGCCGCTGAAACGCATGCCGGACACGGCCGGCACGTCCATGAAGTTCAGGTGGTGGCGTCCGATCACGATCTCGTCGCCGTCGGCCAGGGTGCTCCACTCAACGCGCTCGCCGTTCACGAACACGCCGTTCAGGGAACGGTCGTCCAGCACGCGCAGGCCGTCGGGCTGGCGCACGATCAGCGCGTGCCGCCGGGACACCGTCGCGTCGTCAAAACGGATGTCGGCTGCGAGGCTGCGTCCGATCCGGGTCCACTCGCGGCGGAGGGGGAAACTGACCACGTGGCCATCACCGCCCTTGTAGCCGAGATACTGACCGGGCAGCTCTATCGCTTCCCTCAGCTCCGTGATCCAGTGGTCCTCCTCGGCGCCGCCGGAGGTGGCGGGCCGGAAGTCCAACAGCGGCGTCTGGGCCGTTGAGAACAGCGAGGCACGGACGAACTCCTTGCCGCCACAGTTGGGGCAGACCGGCAGCCCGTCCACATCGTCGAGTGAGACCTGGTGGTCACACTCGGTACAGCGGAAGGTTCCGGTACCGGCAACGTCGCCTGCCATCCAAGCTCTCATTGCAGCACTCTCCTTGGGCGATCAAAGGGCCGACAGGCCGGGGCCAGCCTGCCTGCGGACAACAATCATACCCCGTGATTGGCTCTATGTACGCCTTAAAACTTGTGGCTCCGCAGAGTTGCGGGCAGGGGAGTGACCGATCGCCACGAAAGCCTCGGCATGGCCATGCTTCAAACCACTGGGCGCGATGCCACCGCCGCGCCGCCGCACCCCTCGAACGAGCCGGAGCCGACCGAGCCCGGACGTCGTCCAGAGCCGGAGATCCGCGACCCGGGCGACATGGGGCCGCTGGGCTCGGCATTGCTCCAGCGCAGCCTGATCGGCCTGTCCGACGAGATCCAGCGCTGTGGGCGCTGTGCCCGCACACTGCTGATCGGCGAGCGCGTGCACGAGTACGCCTCCGGACAGATCCGCTGTGAGCTGTGCGCCGGCGGCGAGCGTGCCAGCGCCGAGCACACGCGCACCGTGCATGGGCCCGAATTCGGGCACACGATCCGCGTTATCGATAAGCGCGAACGCAGCTAAATCTCCGGGGCGGGCGCCAGCACGCAACCCGACCGCACGCCGGTTAGACTTTCGCCCGCTTTGAAGATGCCGTTTCACACCAAATCCCTTCGCGCCGGCGCCCTGCTGGGGATCATCGTCGTAGCGCTCGCCCTCAGTGGCTGCCAGCGAAAGACCCTCACGGGCGTGTCCCAGGACCAGCTCTCAGCCGGCGGTGAGCCCTACTTCAACGTTCACGGCGTGACCTACCAGGTCGAGGAGAGCCGGCAGCTGAACCCGTTCGGAACTACCGATTCCCAGTATTTTGCAGGGCTGAAGGGTGCACAGAAACTTTCAGGCTCGAAGTTTTGGTTCGGAGTTTTCCTGTGGGCGAAAAACCAGAACAAACAGACCTTGCCAACGTCTGGAAAGTTTGAGGTCACCGATTCCCAAGGTGACGTCTTCAAGCCCACGCCCCTCAAAGCGAGCATCAACCCGTACGCATGGACTTCGCAGAAACTCGGTCAAAACGACACCGAACCGAACCTCGACTCAACGGCGGCCGCAGGGCCGACCGACGGCGGCCTGGTCCTGTTCCAGCTGCCGCAGTCCGCGTACCAGAACCGGCCGCTGACGCTTGACATCTATGCGCCCGGCTCCACCAAACCTTCAACGGTTTCGCTCGACCTCTAAGCGGTCGCTGGGACTGTTCGGCGCCTTCGGGCTGCTGATCGTCGTCCTGGCGGCCTGGGCGATCCCCGCGGTTGCCTCAAGCGGCCACCCCTCCGGGACTAACGCCTCCGCCGGCACCGCCGGCGTGCAGCGCGACGCCCGGA
>JAFMRN010000033.1:0-7064 GCA_017354065.1 Solirubrobacterales bacterium | reverse complement strand
GGGGCTGGCCGCGAAGAAGACCACCACGGCGACCACCACGACCGCCAAGAAGACCACCACGACGCCGGCCAAGAAGGCGGCGCCCAAGCCGAAGAAGCCCGCGCCGAGCTACATAGGCAACTGGACCAAGCCGTGGCTGATCCAGCACGCGGTCAACTCGGACCTGCTGCCGCCGCAGATGGCCGTCACCGCCAAGGGCGGGCTCGGGATCAGCTCCGGTACGACCGATGAGAACAACACCTATGTCGCCAAGGCGAACCTGACCACCGGGAACTACTCCCGCGCCAAGTTCGGCTCACGCCAGGTGGTGCCAGGCGCCCAGCAGACATTCGGCGCGAACTACCGCGGATCGTCCCTGCACCTGCTGACGGGCGACAGCCCGTCCGGCGCGAGCTGCTGCTCAACCGCGGGCATCCAGACCACCTCGGGCAACGGGCAGTTCGGCACGGTCCAGCCGCTGGCGCGCGGCCTGTACGGGAACTCCGCCGGCGCCATGACCGTCGTCCACAGCGGCATGCTTGCGACGATCGCGAACCAGGCCGGCATCTGGGTCTCGCGCTCCAACGGCTCGAAGTACGGGACGCCCAGTCAGCTCGTCGGACCTCAGACATCGGGCCCGCTGATGGCTGCCAGCCCGCTGCACAACGGCGGCGCGGTGATTGCCTGGACAGCGCCTTCAAGCGGCAGCCCGCCCGGCGTCGGCAGCTCGCCGATCAGCCCGACGGCGCCCACCACGACTTCCACCACGAGCAGCGCGAACGCCGTGGTCAACAACAAGCCACAGCTGATCTACTACTCGGTGGCGCCCGCTGGCACCGGCGCGCTGCCGGGCCGGCCCAAGCTGGCGATCCGCGTACCCGCGAACAAGCAGATAGACGCGCTCAGCATCGCCGAACACGGCTCCGGGGCGACGGCCGCCTGGACGGAGAGCTGGTGGTCTTCCAACGGCACTTACGCCTCCCAGGCGTACTGGGCGGACCTGGCCGGCGGCGCCACCAAGGCACACGCCATCTCCGCTGTCTCACACGCCGCCACAGGGATCTCGATCGCGTCAGGCGGGAGCGGCCGCCAGTCGCTCACCTGGCAGGCGTGCACCTCCGCCACCGCCACCTGTGACACGGCCGCGGCGCTGCGTCCGCACGGCAAGAACTGGGGGCCCACCAGCGACCTCGGTGCCGTTGACCCCCAAAGCTTCCCGACCACTGCCGCATCCAGTGACGGGTCGCTGATCGGCTGGATCAGCAACGGCAACGTCTACGCCTCCTCAGCGGCTCCGACGTCGACCACGTTCAACCCGCCACGGCTGCTGTCCAAGGCCGGTGACAGCAACGGGATGCAGATCGAGTACGCGAACTCCAACACCGCGCTTGCCACCTGGCAGGAGTCCTACACCCACCCGATCCTGGTCGGCGCACGCTTCAACGCGCTGGCAAAGCCGCCGGCGGCGCCGAAGCCGAAGACGACCACCACGGCCACTAAGACGACCACTACGAAGAAGTAGCCCGCCCCGCGCGGCTACTACAGGGCCGACTTCAGCACCGAGCTGACCGCCGGCGCTGCCGAGTCGGCGCCCATCCCGTTGGCGGGAAACAGCGCGCTGGCCACCAGTGGTTGCTTGGAGCCGGGGACGTAGCCGACGAACCAGGCGTCGGTGTTCTTCTTGTCGTTCTGCTTGCCGGCGGTGTTGGCCAGTTCGGCGGTGCCGGTCTTGCCGGCCAGCTGCACGCCGGGGAGCTTGGCGGGAGTGCCGGTGCCGTAGCTGACCACCGCCTGCATCATCTTCTGGATCTCCGCCGCGACGTGCGGGGTGGTGGCCCGCACGTACCTGGGCTTCGCGTTGTAGGAGAGCGTCGGCAGCGGGCGCTTGCCGGCGTTCGCGATCGTGGCGCCCGTGTCAGCGACCTCCAGGGTCGTGGCTTGGAGCTGGCCCTGGCCGATCCCGGTTGAGCCCACGGCGGTGTCGCTCGACATGCTGCCGGGCGGCAGTGTGGACTCCAGGGCGTTGGGGATGCCCGTCGGCTCGTTGTAGCCAAAGCGCTTGGCCGTGTCCTCAATCCGCTTGGCCCCGATCTTGATGCTCAGCGGAGCGAAGGTGGTATCGCAGGACACCGCGAACGCGTTGATCAGCGTGCCGCCACAGGATTCGCCGGCGTCGTTCTGCATCACAAAGCCGCCGACGCTGGTCTTTTGCTCGTAGGGGAACTTGGACTGCGGTGTGGCGACCCCGGATTGCAGCGCCGCTGCCGCGGTCACGATCTTGAAGGTCGAGCCGGGAGGCTGCAGGTCTGAGTAGGCCAAGCCGACAGCGGCCTCGATCGCGCCGGTCTTGGAGTTCATCACCGTCATCCCGGCGTAGTTGCTGCCCAGCGCGGTGAGTGCCGCCTGCTCGAGCTTCGGGTTGATCGTCGTCTTGACCGTCTTGCCAGGCGTCGGCGCCACGGCCGCCAGCATCCGGCTGCCGGCGTCAAGCGTCCCGCCCGGCTTGCCGGCGAGCTGCTTCTGGAAGACCTGCTCCAGCCCGTTCTGGCCGACCTGGGTGCCGCTCGGGTAGCCGAGATCGGTGTATTCGCTCTTCTGTGCGGCCGGGATCGGGCCGAGTGAGCCGACTATCTGGTTCGCAACGTTCGGGATCGGTGAGCTTCTGGAGGGACCTTGGGCCAGCGGGGTGCCATCAGCCGCCTCAAGCGTCCCGCGAGCGCCCATCCGCAGATGGCGCGTCAGCTTCTCATGACTGTGCAGGCCGGGGAACAGCTCATATGAGGCGTAGCCCACGTGGCTGTCGTCGGCCAGGTTCAAGCGCAGCGTCTGGTGCAGGGTGCCGAACACGTGCGTGCGCACGATCAGCGGGACGCTCGCGACGTTGTGGGAGATATGGAGCCCGTGGCCGACAGCGAGCGAGCTGACCGTCGCCAGCGAGTAGTACTTGTCATAGGCGCTCTGGAACTTCGCAGCGCCGATCCGTCCCCGGGAGGCGTCTGAGAGCATCCCGTACATGGACGCGAAGTCCTTGTGTGACCAGGCCTGGACGTAGCGCCGGACCAGGGCGCGCTCGGCGCGCGCCGAGGTACCTGACAGCCACACGCCAAAGCCGAAGGCCGCGGCCGCCAACAGCACGAGCGGCCCGACGCGGGTCAGGATCCGTGTGCGGCGGGGGTCAAGCTCCGGCAACCGAACGCGCCTGCGTCCGTTCTCACGGAAGTCGCCGTCGTCGGAGTAGGGGCCCCACGTGTTCTGGGCCTCGTAGTCATAGAAGCCGCCGTGCACGGACCCGTTGGCCTCCGGCCCGTGCCCGCGTCTTCCCCGTCCGATTTTCAGCTTCCCCATGCGCTAGAGCCTGCCTTCCGTTGCACTAACCCCCCAGCAAGCAAAAAGTTAGGACAAGACCAGGCAGATTCATCCACGACTAACCTCCCGCGGGATGAGCGCCGTGGATTGGGTGATCCTCGCAATCACGATCCTGCTGGCGGCAAGGGGGTTCCACCGCGGCTTTTTGGTGGGCGCGCTGTCACTTGGTGGCTTCGCGCTCGGGGCCGTGATCGGCACGCACCTGGCGCCCCAGCTGCTGAGCCAGCGATCGCATTCGCCGTACGCGCCGCTGTTCAGCCTCGGCGGCGCGCTGCTGCTCGGTGGCCTGCTCGGCGCCGCCGCGGAGGCGCTCGGCGCAAGGTTCAGAAGGCTGCTGTTCATCCCTGGGTTGAAGTTCCTTGACGGACTGGGGGGTGCGCTCCTCGGGGCCTGCCTCGGCCTCGGGGCCGCATGGGTCGCTGGGGCGCTCCTACTTGGCGTTACTGGCGCGTCCGGACTGCGCCACCAACTTGCAGAGTCTCAAATTCTGCGCGGACTTGACGAGTTCTTACCGCCAACGGGGGGGTTGCTCGACTCGCTGTCGCGGATCGACCCGCTCCCGTCGGTCAACGGACCGGCAGCCAACGTCCAGGCCCCGAGCGCCGGCATAGTCGGCGCCGCGGCGGTCCAGCGCGCAGGTCACCAGAGCGTCGTGCGGATCCAGGGTGTGGCCTGTGGGCTTGGCATCGAGGGCAGCGGCTGGGTTGCCGGACCGGGTCTGGTCGTAACCAACGCGCACGTCGTGGCCGGTGAGCGCCAGACCACGGTGCAGGACGGTGGCGGCGGCCCGACACTGGATGCGCGGGTTGTGCGCTTCGATCCCCACGAGGACATAGCGGTTCTGTCAGTGCCGTCCTTGAAGGCCCCGGCGCTGTCTCTGGCGCCAAACCCGGGTATCGGCAGCTCGGCCGCGATCGTCGGCTACCCCCAGGACGGGCCGCTCAGCTTCGAGCCGGGACGCCTCGGTCAGACCCGCCCGACATCGACCCAGGACGCCTATGGCAACGGTCCGGTGATCCGCGATATCGCCGCGTTGCGCGGCACGGTCCGCCCAGGCAACTCCGGGGGGCCGATGATCGACAGCGCCGGCCAGGTGATCGCGACCGTGTTTGCCGAGATCACCAACGCCGCGAAGGGCCAGCCCGGCGGCTTTGCCGTGCCCAACAGCGTCGTCAGCTCTGAGCTGGCCAAAGCCGGCGCCCGGCGGCCCGTCAGCACACAGAGCTGCGCTGATTAACCTCGTCGATCCGCTCAGGGAACCGGCGGCGACGCTACGCTGCCAACTCCAATATGGGGAAGACGCTCGTCATCGCAGAGAAGCCGTCCGTCGGCAAGGAGCTGGTCAAGCAGCTGCCCGGGCCGTTCCAGGCGACAGAGAACAAGGCCGCGCTTGAGGGGCCCGATCACGTCGTGACCTGGGCCGTCGGCCATCTCGTGCAGCTTGCCGACCCCGACGAGTACGACGCCAAGTACGCCAAGTGGCGAATGGCGGACCTGCCGATCGTCCCCGACAAGTTCAAGCTCGTGGTCCGTGACGAACGCTCCAAGAAGCAGATGTCGGTGGTCTCCAAGGAGCTCGGCCGCTCCGACGTGGACCAGGTGGTGAACGCCTGCGATGCCGGGCGTGAGGGCGAGCTGATCTTCGCCTACCTGTATGAGAAGGCCGGATCGAAGCTGCCGGTGCAGCGCCTGTGGCTGAACTCGATGGCGCCCGCGGCGATCAAGGAGGCGTTCGCCGGGCTGCGTCCCTCCGAAGAGTTTGCGTCCCTGGAGGAAGCCGCGCGGTCACGTTCTGAGGCGGACTGGATAGTCGGCATGAACGCCACCCGCGCGGCGACGATCCGGCTGCGCTCGAGCTTTGACGGCGCTGTCTCCCTCGGCCGCGTACAGACGCCGACGCTGGCGATCCTCGCCCGCCGCGAGGTGGAGATCCGCGAGTTCAAGCCCGAGCCCTACTGGCTGGTCGACGCGCGCTTCCTGGCCCAGCCGGACGAGCCACGCCGCGCGTATGAGGGCCGCCTGCACGTCGGCGCCAACCCCCGGTTGAAGACCGCCGAGGAGGCCGCTGCGGTGGTGGCGGCCTGTGACGGGCAGATCGGTGAGATCACCAAGCTCGACAAGAGCACGCGCAAGGACCGCCCGCCGCTGCTCTATGACCTGACGTCGCTGCAGCGCGAGGCATCAAGTCGCTACGGCTTTACCGCGTCGCGCACGCTGCGCGCGGCGCAGTCCCTGTATGAGGACCGCAAGGCGCTGACCTACCCGCGTACTAACAGCCGCTACATCACCTCGGACATGATCTCCGACATCAAGCCGATCGCCGGGCTCGTCGGGGCACGGAAGGAGTACGCGACCGCCGCCGCCTACGTCCAGGGGCTCGACAAGCTTCCGCTCCAGCGCGTGGTCTGGAATGAGAAGGTCACGGACCACCACGCGATCATCCCGACGCTCGCCGAGAAGCACCCGGTCGACAAGATGAAGGAGGACGAGCTCAAGATCTATGACCTCGTGGTCCGCCGGTTCTTGGCCGTGTTCCACCCGGAAGCGGTGTTCGAGAACACCCGGCTGGAGACCACCGTAGCCGGGCACATCTTCCGTACCCGCGGCAAGGTGCTGTTGGTGCCGGGCTGGCGCGGCGTTTACGGCGAGGGCACTGGCGCGGATGCGGGCACCAGCGGCCAGGACGAGGATGAGGGCGCAGAACAGCAACTGCCTCAGCTCGAGAAGGGCGAGCAGTCCAAAGTCCACCGGATCAAGTCGGAGGCGAAGGAGACCAAGCCGCCGCGGCGCTACTCGGACGGCAGCCTGCTGACCGTGATGGAGACGGCCGGCAAGCTCGTCGACGACGATGAAGCGCGCGAGGCGATGAAGGAGTCGGGGATCGGTACGCCCGCCACCCGCTCGGCGATCATCGAGCGTCTGCTCCAGGTCGGCTACATCGAGCGTGACGGTCGTTCTCTGGTGGTGACCGAGAAGGGTCTGAACGTGATCCGGCTGCTCGGAGATCACGCGCTGACCAGCCCGTCGCTGACCGGTGAGTGGGAGCAGCGGCTGGCGCGGATCGAGACCGGCGGGCATACCCGTCAGGAGTTCATGTCCGACATCGCCAAGTTCGCCGAGGAGACCATCCACACGCTCGACACCACGCTGAAGGACGTGCGGATCCCGCGCGCCAATCTTGGGCCCTGTCCGGTGTGTGGCCAGGACATCATTGAGAACCGCAAGGGCTACTCCTGCTGGTCGCGCAACGACCCCGGCTGTGGCTTTGTGATCTGGAAAGCCAAGGCCGGCAAGACCCTGACCGCCCAGATCGTGCGCGAGCTGATCAAGACCGGCCGGACCGAGAAACCCGTGACCGGCTTCAAGGGACGCTCGGGCAAGTCCTTCCGCGCCCGCCTGGCGCTGATGCAGACCGAGGAACGCCGCTGGCGTGTCGAGTTTGACGAGCCGTGGGCCAAGGCCGGTGCCAAGCCGCCGGACCCCGACGAGACCGCGGCCGGCGCCGCTTCCCCGGACGCGACTGCCGAAGCGCCGGCCGACGCGGTCGCCCAGCCGCCCGCCGAAGCGGCCTAAGATCGCCTGCCGCTAGGCTGCGCTCCCATGTCCACCTGGTTTGATGAGCTCGCCGACTTTCTCAGAATCCCGTCTATCAGCGCCGATCCTGAGCATCGCCAGGACGTGGAGGCGGCCGGCGGCTGGGTCAAGGACTTCATCAGGAG
>JAFMRN010000180.1 GCA_017354065.1 Solirubrobacterales bacterium | reverse complement strand
AGTTGGCCGCCTACGCGGGGCTGCGCTCGGGCATGTCGTATTTGCAGACGCTGGCGGACTTCGGGATCTCCAAGTTCTACGGGGGCTGTGACGTTGTGCTGTCGCCCTCCGAGGCGACCGACGGCCGGCTTGAGGAGCTCGGCATTGAGTCTGAGAAGGTCGGCCGCTGGGATCGCGGCGTCGACCTCCAGCGCTTTGACCCCGCGCTGCGCGACCGCGCCTTCCTCGGCGGCAACGGCGAGCAGATCAACGTTCTCTACGCCGGGCGCCTAACCAAGGAGAAGGGTGTCGAGCTGCTGGCGGACAGCTTCCTTTTGGCTCGCGAGGCGGATCCGCGCCTGCACCTCGTGCTGGCCGGCGGCGGGCCTGAGGAGGATCAGCTGCGCGAGCGGCTCGGCTCGAATGCGACCTTCCTCGGCTGGCAGTACGGCAAGGACTTGGCGCGGGTGTACGCCTCAGCGGACATGTTCCTGTTCGCGTCGGTGACCGACACGTTCGGCAACGTGGTGCTTGAAGCCCAGGCCTCCGGCCTGCCGGTGATCGCCACCACTGAGGGTGGTCCCGCGACGCTGATCGACAACGGTGAGACCGGGCTGCTGGCCGAGCCGACACCGGAGGCTATGGCCGCCGCCGTTGGTCAGATCGTCGCTTCGGACCTGCTGGCCGAGCGGCTCCGCCGGGCCGCTCTGAGCGCCGTGCGCGAGCGCAGCTGGGACGCCTCGATGGAGCGGCTCGCCAACGGTTATCGCCGCGCGCTGTCGGCCGCTGAGGCCGCGGCGGTGCGTGAGGTCGCCTAAGCGTGGGTTCTGTTGGATTTTGGGCGCTATAGCGCCCAAAACTCGACATTGCTCATAGGATCCGCTCCGTGTCGATCACTGACGCTGTGATCCCTGTCGCCGGGTTGGGAACGCGGTTGCTGCCCGCAACCCGCTCCCAGCCCAAGGAGATGCTGCCGGTGCTGGACCGGCCCGTGGTCCAGCACGTGGTCGAGGAGCTTGTCGGTGCGGGTATTTCGAGGGTCCTGTTCGTCACCGGCCGGCGCAAGCGCGCGATCGAGGATCACTTTGACGCCGATCCGGAGCTGGGATCCGGCCCGTTGCTCGACGGCGTGCAGATTCTCTACACGCGCCAGCCCGAGCCGCGCGGGCTGGGCGACGCGATAGCCCACGGTCGTGCGCTCGGTGCTTCGGACGGCGTTGTGGTCGCTTTGGGGGACGCGATCGTCGAGGGTGACGTCGTGAAGCGACTGATCGCGGCCTTTGAGGCCGCGCAACCGGCCGCTGTCATCGCTGTTGAGCAAGTCGCCGCCGAGCAGGTGAACCGCTATGGGATTGTGGCCGGGCCGTTGGAGGCGATCACGGCCCTGGTCGAGAAGCCCGACCCCGAGTCGGCGCCGAGCAACTGGGCGGTGGCCGCGCGGTACGTGTTCTCGCCGGCCGTGCTGGAGGAGTTGGCCCGGACGCCGCCGGGGCGCGGCGGTGAGGTGCAGGTAGCGGACGCTCTGGGTGCGCTGATCGACCGCGGCGAGCGGGTGATCGCCGTGCCGTTGCTAGCGGCCGAACGGCGCCACGACATCGGCACCGTCGAGTCCTATGTCCAGACCTTCCTGCACTTCGCGCGCCAGGACCCGCGTTTCAGTGATGCCCACTGAGGCCCGGGCGCCCGCCCGCGCGGCGCTCGCGGGAAACCCCTCCGACGGATACCGGGGCGCGGTGGTGGGCATCGCCCTCCAGGGTCATTTCGCGCGGGCGTGGATCGGTGACGGAGACCCGCTCGCGCCGGATCTGGTGGAGGCGACGCTCGCCCGCTTCAGACGGGAGTTCGGGTGTGCCGCGCCGGTGAGCGTGGAGACGACGATCCCGCGCTCAGTCGGGCTCGGCGGCTCCAGCGCGATCGTGATCGCCGTGCTGCGCGCGCTGTGTGCCGAGCATGCGGTTGAACTGGCGCCGACCGCGCTGGCCGAGCTGGCGCTGTCGATCGAAGTCGACGACCTGGGGATCAGCGCGGGGCTCCAGGACCGGCTGGTCCAGAGCCACGGCGGCCTGGTGCTGATGGACTTCGCGGGCGAGCACCCGGTCGTGGAGCGGCTTGATCCCCGGCTGCTGCCGCCGTTGCTGGTCGCCTGGCAGGACGACGCGGCAGAGCACTCGGGGGTTGTGCACAGCGACCTGCGGGCCCGCTTTGGGGCCGGCGAGCCCGCGGTGCGCGACGCGATGGCCGCGCTGGCCCGGCACGCTCACGCCGCCGCCGCGGCCGTCAGTGCCCAGGATCGCGAGCGGCTGTGCGCCGCGGTTGACGCGAGCTTCGACATCCGCGCGGAGCTGTTGGAGCTCGACCCCCGGCACGTCGCGATGATCAGGGCCGCGCGTGACGCTGGTGCAGCCGCAAACTACACAGGCTCGGGTGGGGCCGTGGTGTGCGTCTGTGCGGACCTGGACCATCGCGAAAGCGTTGCCCACAGATTGCGGGCGGGCGGATCCAAGGTCGAGGCCGTCGTGAGCGACCAGGCTCAGTACACCCGGACCACATAACCGTTGCCCTCAGGTACATACACGGGCGGCGGGCCGTAGCCATAGCCGTAGCCGCCACCACCCGGGTTGGGACCGCCGGCTGCCTCAGGCTCGGCGGTCAGCCGCGCCTGGCCGGCATTCGCGCCGCCCTTGTAGCTGATCGTGAAGGCGCTCCCGGCCTTTGACAGCGACCCGGGCGTGGCTTCCGTGGTAGCGAGGTTGCGGGTCACGCGTCCCCCGAAGCCACCGCCATAACCGCCTCCGTAGCCGAAGTGACGACCGCTGGCCGAGTCCATGGTGATCGCCTCATTCGCCCAGCCGCTCAGCGGCTTGGTCTTTCCGGCGCTGGTGGCCTGCGCAGAGTTGAAGCTCAGGGAACCGAAATCCGACAGCGGCAGCGGCCGGCACTCCCCGGCGGCACCGTTCAAACATTCCGAAGGGGCCTCAGCGATCCACTCCGCCGAGCTGGTGTCGGGCTTGGTGCTGGTCATGGTCAGCGTTTTGGCGTAGCTCTTGTGCGTCGTCTTGTTGTCGATCTCGACGCGCACCTTGTCGCCGCTGACTGATGTCTTCGCCCACATCTTGTCGCCGGGGCGGACCGCGAGCGGGATCTTCACCGGGCCCGCCGGCACGAGCTCATACCAGGCGAAGTAGCTGGCCTTACCGGTGCTGGAGCAGTCGGCCTGGGTGCCTTCCTGCTCCAGGGCCTGCGAGTTCGAGTCACCCCCGAGCCCGACCCAGAAGGCGCCGTAGGTCGGCTGGCTGGTGGCGCAGGTGACCTTCGGCTGGGTCCAGCCACCGGACACCGAGCTGAAGTTCTTACCGGCAGCGGGCGTGGCCTCATAGCCGGCCCAGTTCTCAGTGGTCCCCTTCGTGGACGCCGCGGCGAACGCTGGTGCCGCTAAGGCCAGCGATGCGGCGGTAGGTAGGAATACGGCGACAAGTGTGCGTTTCATGCATCTCAGATTCCTCCGGATCTGTAAGCCAAAAGGCTTGAAGCTGCGAAGAGATTTCTAAGACACAGAAGAACTGTGTAAGGGCCGCGGGCGGCAGGTTGTTATCCCGCTTTGCGCAGGCTCGCGGATTTATAACCCCAAATAGGGGTATAGATATAACCCCAAAACGGCGAGCCTGGGCCGCGGGGGATACTGAAACCGAGATGCGTCACAACCCCCACCACCACAACGGCGGCGGGCTCGTTGCCTCCCGCTACCCGGTGCTGGTGGGCACTTGCCGACGGTTGACATCCTGTAAGGATGAGCACGCGCTTGGAACGCGAGCTGTTCCGCCTGCTGGGCGCACGGGACGTGATGCGGGCCGACTCACGCGGGGCGCAGGTCTACCTGGCCGATGCGACCGAGAGCCGCGGGATGCAGGGCCGGGCGGACGCGATCGTGTTGCCGGAGACGCCCGGACAGGTCGCCAAGGTGGTGGCTTATGCCCAGACCCACGACGTGCCGATCACAACGCGCGGGGGCGGCACGGGCTTCGCAGGCGGTGCGGTGCCCGACGGCGGGATCCTGCTGGCGACCGAGCGCCTGGGCGGCGTGCCGAAGATCGACCCCGAGCGCTGGCTCGCAGAAGTCCCGGCGGCCACCACCACGGCGGACCTCCGACGCCGGGCGCGGGAGGAAGGGCTGTATTACCCGCCTGACCCGGGTGCTCAGGAGCAGTCACTGATCGGCGGGAACATCGCGACCAACGCCGGCGGCCCGCACACGTTCAAGTACGGGGTGACTGGGCGCTGGGTCGCGAGCCTTGACATCGTGCTCGCCTCCGGGGAGCAGCTGACGGTGGGCCACGAGGTCAAAAAGGACGTCTCCGGCTATGACCTGAAGTCGCTGCTGGTCGGCTCGGAGGGGACGCTCGGGATCATCACCGGCGCGCGCATGCACCTGATCCCCGCACCGGAAGTCCAGTTGCCGATCCTGGCGCGCTACCCCGACACCGCCAGCGGAGTGGCCGCGATCGCGCGCGTGCTGACCTGCGCCGCGATCCCCGCTGCGCTGGAGTTCCTCGACGCGCCCACGACCGACAGCGATTTCACGGTGCTGATCGACGCCGAGGGCGGGGCTGAGGAGCTGAAGGAGGCGCTGGCGGACGGCGCCAGCAGCATCGAAGCTCCGACCGACCGCCACGCCATAAACCAACTGTGGCGCTGGCGTGACGGCGTCTCCCTGCAGGTCACCGCGCGCCACGGCGGCAAGGTCTCAGAGGACATCACGGTGCCGGTCACGCGCCTGGCCGAGGCGATCGAGTCGACCGTCGAGATCGGCAAGCGCCACGGTCTGGAGGCCTGCAGCTGGGGTCACGCCGGGGACGGGAACATGCACTCCACCTTCATGCTCGATCGCAACGACGAAGCCCAGCTGCACGCGGCCGAGGATGCCGCCGAGGAACTGTTCGCGATGGCCCTTGAGCTGGGCGGATCGATTTCCGGGGAGCACGGGATCGGGCTGGTCAAACGCGCCGCGGCGGCACAGGCGCTTGACGGGCAGGTGCAGAAGCTGAACCGCCAGATCAAGGACCTGCTCGACCCCAAGGGCCTGCTGAACCCCGGCAAGAAGCTGCCCTAAACGGGCTGAGCGTTCAGGTGCAGGCGGTGGGCGAGCGCGGCTGCCTGGGTCCGCGTGCGTACATCCAGCTTGGCCAGGATTCGCGAGACGTGCACGCTGGCCGTCTTCTCGGCCATGAACAGCGCTGCGCCGATCTGGCGGTTGGTCGCGCCGTCAGCCAGCAGCGCCAGCACCTGCAACTCACGCGAGGTCAAGCCGAACGGGGGCTCCGGCGGATCTTGAATACCGCCGGAGCCAGCGGCGTCGCCGGCCGACGGTTCGGAGGCCAGGCGCGCGCGGGCTATGAGCGCCTCCAGCTCGCCGGCCAGCCAGCCGGCAC
>JAFMRN010000179.1 GCA_017354065.1 Solirubrobacterales bacterium | reverse complement strand
CGTCAGAGATCGAGGACCGCTATTACGCTGATCCAGAATCTGTCCAGATCGATCTCCCTAGACCAGTAACCAACTAGGAACAGAACCCAGGGCTATTCAACGCAAGCACCCTGTGCGATTAGTCTGGTCCTGTCGGGAGCCGGGTTTGAGCAGCGTGTGGGACGCGCGCGAGAAACAGCATCGCGCGCAGCGCGATCCCAAGCCACCCGGACCGCGCGCGACAGCGGCGTCGGCACCCACGCCAACGCCAATCCTGTTTCGATACCCGAACTCAGGCGGCGGCCGCAGCCGGCGTGAGCGCGTTGGCCTTAGCGGCCTCGTAAAGGGGCTCGGGCGCCATGTCCAGGTCGTCGTCGGGCCAGTAGAGCGTGTCGAACTTGATCGTCACCCTCGCGAACCGCTCGGGATCGGCCAGCGGCTCAAAAATGCCCTTCCATTCGCGGTTCTCAAAACCAACGTCGCCGACGGTGCCGTCCTCAAACAGCAGCCGCAGCCGATGCTCGCCGATCACGGCGACCCCCTTGACAAGCCACGGTGGAAGGACGACGGGCTCCATAACGATCATCTTAGGCGAGCGGATCGATCCGCTCGAGACGCTGGCCTTCCCGAGCACGTACCCAGTTCGCTGCAAGCTCGACCTGATGCCGTGCGGCCCACTG
The DNA here is from genome assembly GCA_017354065.1 of Solirubrobacterales bacterium. GTDB lineage: Bacteria > Actinomycetota > Thermoleophilia > Solirubrobacterales > Solirubrobacteraceae > Palsa-465. Next base: position 4,756 of record JAFMRN010000179.1, on the reverse strand, counting down.
GCGAACCAGCTTCAGCTGTGAGGCCGGCAAGGAACCGGCGAGCACTGAACCGTCAAACGCGACCGACGCGCGGTACTCCGCGTACCGCACGTGGAAGTGGCCCACCTGATGGACGCCCTCGTCGGCGTACATCAGGAACACGATCCCGCGGAAACGGCAGAGTTCCGGCACGCGCTCAGGCCTCGTTCCTAGGATCCGTCCCCAAAGCGTCCCGTTGCGTCCCCGGAGCGTCCCAAAGCGTCACCTTCCGTCCCCGCCTCAGGCAGCGCGAACGCCTCGGCCACCAGGCGCGCGTCTTCGGCGTGCGGCGCGTAATGGAGATACTTCATCGTCGTCTGGATGTCGGCGTGGCCCATCCACTCCTGCACGCGACGGATGTCGGCCTTGGCGATCATCCGCGTGCCGAAGGTATGGCGCAGATCGTGGAAGCGCAACGGGCGCAACCCGGCGGCGACCAGGGCAGCCTTGTACCGCCGACGCAGCGCCGAGCCGTCAACGTATCCGCCGGTCTCACCGACGAACACCAGGTCGTCGTCCCCAACCCAGGCCTCCCGCCGGCCCAGCCGCGCCAGCGCGGTTGCCACATCAGGCGCCAGCGGCACCGACCGGACCTTCCCTGACTTCGGCGTGGTGAGCGCACCGTTGTAGTAGCTCGCACGAACCCGAATGACCGCGCCGGCGAAGTCGACGTCGCGCCAGCGCAACGCCAGCAGCTCCCCCATCCGGAGACCCGTGAACGCAGCTGTCAGATACATGGCGGCGTCCTGGGAGCCATCGGCCACCCGGACCAGCGCCCAAACCTCCTCCGGCGAGAAGACCTGAATGTCGCCGGTCTGGCGGGCCGGCGTCTTCTCCACGTCCGCTGCGGCGTTCGACTGCAACCCCCAGACCTTGCGCGCCCGGCCGAGGATTCCGTGCAGCTCAATCAGCAGCTTGTTCCGCGACCGCGGCCCCAGTTTGACCCCGGCCAGCCAGCGCTCGATCACCTCGGTTGTCACCTCCTCCAGCGCCATCGACCCGAAGGCCGGCAGCAGGTGCGCGTTCAACGCGGAGCGGTAGCCATGCACCGTCGAGGGCTTCCGCCCGCGGTCGTGCTCGATGTAGCGCAGGTACTCGGCCGCCGCGTCGGCGAACGTGACGCCGGTCCGCACCATCCCCGGCAGCGTCCCGCGCCGGGCGTCCTCAAGCGTCGAGCGCAGCCAGTCCTCGGCCAGGCGCTTGGTGTAGTAGCCGGCTGCCGGACGGCCACGCGCGGTCCAAGCAGGCCCGAGCTTCTTCTGGACCTGGCGTCCGTCAGGCAGCCGGTACTTCGCGTACCAGACCGGTCCGCGCACCCGCTCCACCCGGAAAACATGCCCCGTTGGGGGCACCAAACTGCCCGCCATACGTCCATCCTACGCCCATCTCGGGACATATTGGGGACATGGTTTGCGGATCGCGGCCGACCACTTAACCAAGAAAGCCCCGCTATGCAGGGCTTTCGTAAATGGGCCGTGTAGGAATCGAACCTACAACCTTGGGATTAAGAGTCCCCTGCTCTGCCAATTGAGCTAACGGCCCGGCGAGCGAACGATGTTAGCGGCGTCCCGCGGGTTTTCCGCGATCCGACGGATCAGCAGTAGGCGCTCAGCGACTTAGCCGCGATCGCGGGCACGGGCTTGACCGGCTTGCCCTTCTTGCCGATCGCCCCGGAGACGGCCTTCTGGTACTGGCTCACGAGCGTGTAGCGCTGGATCTTCGGGGTCATGCTCATCGCCTTGCCGATCGCTGAACCGGCGAGCTTGTTGTTCTTGGCGGCGGTCTCAGCCAGGGCGATGCAGAGGTACGGCTTGGAACCGCCGGTGTTGGTTCCGGCCACGTCCTGCCACGCGCTCCCGGCGGCGGCATTGTTACCCGCAACTGCATCCATGCGGGCGGCTTCCTGGGAGATCGCCTGATCGAACTTGCCCTTGGCGACCGCGTGGTATTTGGTGTAGGCGGCTGCGGCCTTCTTCGCCTGGGCCTTGCCGGCTGCGTTGTAGGTGGTCGTGCCGGTCTTGGCGTCGGTCTTGGAGCCCGCCTGGGCCATCTGATAGCGGGCCGAGACGACGTCACCCCAGGCCTTGGCGGACTTCGGGTTTCGCTTGGTCTCAGCGGTGGCGCTGGTCAGCTGCTTCTTCAGCAGGCTGCTCTGGTTGCCGTTTCCGCTCCCGCCCGAGCCGCTGCTGTTGTTCCCCTGGAACACGCCGCCGTTGATCACGAAGAACAGGCTGGCGGCCATCAACAGCGCCAGAAAGCCGTATACGACGCGAACGACGCTGCGACGCCGGCGCGAGCTGGAAAGGTCAAACAACATTGGCGTGCCAGGTTAGAGGTTTGCGCGGCTTACGTGGCATCCAGCCCGCCGCCGCCGACGCCGGAAGCCAGCGCCTCACGCCGCCGGTCATAGCGCTCGACCACCTTCAACAAGATGATGCTGACGAGGTAGAGGAACACCAGCGGCAGGGTCTCGGCCAGCATTGAGACCGGGTCGACGCCGGGTAACGCGCCGACGATCACGACGATCACCAGCACCGCGTAGCGCCAGTTGCCCGTCAAAGACGACGAGGACACGATCCCCAGGCGCTGGAGCCCGAGCAGCACCAGCGGCGTCTGGAACGCCAGTCCGATCGCGGCCATCAGTACGACCTCAAACTTGTAGTAGGTGCCGGCCTGGACCAGCACGTTGAACTGGTTCGAGTTGTAGCCCTGGAGGAAGTGCACGGCAGGCGGCAGCACCTCCAGGTAGGCGACCACCACGCCCATCACGAACAGCACCGGGGCGCCGATCATCACCGGTAACGCAACGCGCCGTTCATTGCGGTGCAGCCCGGGCAAGATGAACGCGTAGGCCTGGTAGAGCAGAAACGGCAGGGTGATCAACAGCGCGAAGTAGCCGGCCACGGTCAGGGTCGCGGTGAAGGTCTCACCGACGCCGATGGTCAGCGGCTTGTTGCGCTCCGAGCCGGCGATCCTGGGCAGCTCACGGGAGGCGCGCGACGCCGCCTGGGACAGCTGCGCGGCCGCGCTGACGGCCTGATCGGAGACCCCGTGGCTTGCCTTCAGTCCGGCGCTGAGCCGTGACGCGGCCACGCCGAGCTGCGCGAAGCTCTGAGACTCCGCGTGCGCGGTCTTGGTGGTGGAGGTGATCAGGCTGTTGACGTTCTTTGGCAGGGCGCTGTCAAGCAAGCCCAACAGCCTGTGGTTCTGCCACCAACAGACGCCGAATACGACGATCAGCACGGCTACGGACGCGATCAGCCGCCCGCGCAGCTCATCCAAATGGTCGACGACGCTGAGCCGGTCGTCATGGCCTATCGGCCGGATCCGCATACGGCCCCCGAGGCTGTCGGGTTATCAGGCGACGCTCTCGCGCTTGGAGTCGGTCTCCTCGGACTCGGCCTTCGCATCGTCCAACTGCTCGGACTTGTTGGCGCCGATACCCCCCTTGAACTCCTTGATGCTCTCACCGATGGAGCGGCTCAGTTGCGGCAGGCGCTTGGGCCCGACGAACAGCAGCACGATCACCAGCACGATCAGGATGTCCCAGGTGGGCTTAGTGATGAACATTCCCACAGCCTACCGCCCCCGCGCAATAGCGCAATTTGGCGCGCGCGTGGATCAGCAGAAACCACAGAAAGATCTTTCTCAGACGTACCGCAACTCCATCGTGGCCGCTGTGTTTGGGGCGGTACACGGGGACAACAAACCCGCCAGCTCAGATCAAGAACATGCCCAAACACTCCACACACTCCAACGCCGTCCGCCGCATCGTGCTCCCCTCAGGCCGCACGATCGAGGTAGTCCGCTTCAACCAGCCTCAGCAGACGGCGGTCCGGCCGCTGCACGTCTGTCCCGACTGTGACTGCGACATGGTCCAGCCTCACGACTGGACCGAGAGCGAGGACGGCGGCTGGGAGCTGTCACTGGAGTGCCCCAACTGCGGCTGGCTTGAGACGGGTGAGTACGACGAGCACCAGATCGCCTCACTCGAGGACGAGCTCGACGCCGGCGTGGAGCTGATGCTGGCGGACCTGCGGCGCCTGGCGCACGCCAACATGGCCAGCGATGTCGACAGCTTCATCGCGGCACTGCAGTGCGATCTCGTTCTGCCTGAAGACTTCTGATTGCGGCGGCCTTTGAGGCCGCCTCCTTCCACGCCGCCAACCCTGGCGGGGGATCAGCGCCTGGCATCTGAACAAGCCTGGCCGGCTTACGGCCGAGGACACCGTCGGGCGTTGATCCGCCGTCAGGAGTAGCGTTCGACGACGCCGTCAGCGACCAGCTCAAGCGCGCCGCGCTGGGCGGGGTTGAGCGCATCCGGCAGTACGGCCTTGGCGTCGGCAACCAGTGCCAGGGCCTCTTCACGGACCGCCGCCAGCGCGCAGCTACCGGCAATCAGCTGACAGACGCCGAGGGCCTGCTCGGGCGTGCGCACGGCGGTCAGGTCCAGGCCGTCAAGCTCGCGCTGGCGTTCGCGCGCGACGATCAACGGCAGCGTGACCGTGCCGTCGAGCAGGTCGGCGCCGCGCGGCTTGCCCGTGCGCTCCGGCGGGCCGGTGACATCCAGCACGTCGTCGAATAGCTGGAAGGCCAGTCCGATCCGCTCGCCGAAGGCGCCGAGGCCGGCGACCGCGGCGCCGTCAAGGCCGCCGGCGCGCGCCCCGAGCTCACAGGCGGCGCGGAACAGCATCGCGGTCTTCAGCCGGCAGCGCTCCATGTAACGCTCGCGGCTGAC
>JAFMRN010000178.1 GCA_017354065.1 Solirubrobacterales bacterium | reverse complement strand
ACGAGATCATGCGCCCCTCCTTCAAGCTGTTCAAGGGCACCGGCCTGCCCAAGGAGGTCTACAACGAGGCCCTGTTCCGCGGCGAGAAGCACGATCAGATCGTTTCCTACTACTTCGGCGAGATGCGCAAGCTGTGTGAGGAGACCGGGCTGATGACCCGGCTCGGCAAGTGGATGTGGAAGAAGTGCGGCATCTACGGCGTACCCTCGCGTTACCGCTCAGAGCCGGATCGCACGGCCGAATTTTTCGCCTAGGCGGACCCGCTGACTTTGAGTTCAGCGGGTCCGAGAAAAGTCCCAGATGCCCCACGTAGTCACCCAGTCCTGTTGCAGTGATGCCTCCTGCACGTACGCCTGTCCGGTCAACTGCATCCAGCCGACGCCCGATGACCCGGACTTCCTGGCGGCGGAGATGCTGCACGTCGACCCGGCCACCTGCGTGGACTGCGGCGCCTGTGTGACCGCCTGTCCGGTGGAGGCGATCAAGCCCCACACCGCCCTGACCGAGGCCGAGCAGCCGTACCTCGACATCAACCGGCTCTACCACGAGGGCCGGGCCCGCGCGGGCGCCAAACGCGATCTGCTGGCGCGGCCGGTCCCGCGCCTGCACGTCAAACGCCGGCCGGAGCCGCTGCGCGTCGCGGTGATCGGCTCGGGACCCAGCGGCCTGTACGCCGCTGATGAGGTGCTGACGATCCCCGGCGCCGAGGCCACGATCTATGAGCGCCTGGCCGAGCCCTACGGCCTGGCCCGCTTCGGGGTCGCGCCGGATCACCGTCGCACGCGCCGGATCTCGGGGCAGTTCGAGCAGATCCGCAGCGCCAAGGGCTTGAAGTTCAAGCTCGGCGTGGAGGTCGGCAGGGACGTGACCCAGGCCGAGTTGCTGGACGAGTATGACGCCGTGATCTACGCGGTCGGCGCCGCGGCGGACCGCAAGCTGGCGATCCCCGGTGCAGAGCTCCCCGGCGTCACCTCGGCTACTGATTTCGTCGCCTGGTACAACGGCCATCCGGAGTTCCGGGACATGGAATTCGACCTGTCCGCTGAGCGCGCCGTGGTGATCGGCAACGGCAACGTCGGGCTCGACGTCGCCCGGATCCTGACCACCGATCCAGAGCGCCTCGCCCAAACCGACATCTCCGAGCGTGCGCTGGCCGCGCTGCGCGCGTCCAACCTGAACGAGGTGGTGATCACCGGCCGCCGCGGCCCACGTGAGGCGTCCTTCACGCTGCCAGAGATCCTCGGCCTGGCCAGCGCCCCGGGCGTGGAGTTGGTCGTCGACCCAGCGGTCAGCGCTGAGATCCCCGGCTCCAAGCTGGAGTGGCTGTCGCGGCTGTCCGCCGCGAGCCGTGCGGGGACGCGCAAGATCCACCTGCGCTTCTACGTGTCACCCGCGCGGGTGCACGGAACCGAGCGCGTGACCGACGTCGAGTTCGCCAAGACGCGCAGCCAGACCGAGTCAGGCTATGCCGGAACCGGCACGCTGGCGACCAACGAGCACACCCGGATAGACGCCGGGCTGGTGCTGACCTCAATCGGTTACGGCGCCGAGCCGGTAGCCGATCTCCCCTTTGACGACACGACACGCACGGTCCCTAACCACCAGGGCCGCGTGGTCGACCCGGTAACGGGCGACCCGCAACCGGGTACCTATGTCACGGGCTGGATCAAGCGCGGGCCCAGCGGGTTCCTCGGAACCAACCGTTCCGATTCACAGGAGACCGTACGCGCGCTGGTAGAGGACTTCAACGCCGGCCGTCTCGACCGCAACCACGCAGGGAGCCACGCCTGATGAGCACCACAGTGACCGCCCCACCCTCCCACGTCGATGTTCTGATCATCGGCGCCGGCATCTCCGGGATCGGCGCCGGTGCGCACCTGCGCCGCTCAGCACCGCAGAAGAGCTTCGCGATCCTTGAGGCGCGTGAGCAGATCGGCGGCACCTGGAGCCTGTTCAAGTACCCGGGGATCCGCTCGGACTCAGACCTTCAGACCTTCGGCTACCAGTTCAAGCCCTGGACGGCGGAGCGGGTTATCGCGCCCGGCAAGGACATCCTCGCCTACCTGCATGAGACGGTCGCTGACTACGACCTGGCGGATCAGATCCACTTCGGGTACCGGGTCATCTCCGCCGACTGGTCGAGCGCCGACGCGCACTGGAGCGTGCGTGTCCAGCACGGCTCGGAGGAGCTGGAGCTGACCTCCTCCTACCTGTTCTCGGCCACCGGCTACTACAACTACGCGGGCGGCTACACGCCCGAGTTCCCGGGCCTGGAGAACTTCGCCGGCCAGGTCATCCACCCCCAGCAGTGGCCCGAGGACCTGGACTACAAGAACAAGCGCGTGGTCGTGATCGGCTCCGGCGCGACGGCCATGACGCTGATTCCGGCGATGGCCGACGACGCCGCCCGGGTCACGATGCTGCAGCGCTCTCCCACATACGTGGTCAGCCTGCCCTCCAACGACCCGATCATCCGCGCGCTGAAGAAGGTCATGCCGGAGGAGCGCGCCTTCAACATCGCGCGCGGGATCAACATCAAGCGCCAGGCGATCTTCTACGAGCTGTGCCAGCGCTACCCGAAGGTCATGCGTAAGGTCCTGATGCGCCAGGTGAAGGCCCAGCTGCCGGCCGACTATCCGATCGAGCCGAACTTCTCACCGCGTTACAACCCGTGGGATGAGCGCCTCTGCGTCGTGCCCAACGGCGATCTGTTCAAGGCCATCCGGGCGGGCAAGGCCGACGTGGTCACGGACCGGATCTCCGCGTTTGAAGCGGATGGGATCCGACTGGAGTCCGGCAAGCTGCTGGAGGCGGACATCGTCGTCACCGCGACCGGCCTGGACCTGCAGGCCTTTGGCGGTGCCGAGCTGCGCGTCGACGGCCAGTCCGTCGATCCCGGCCAGACCGTCGCTTACAAGTCGATGATGCTCTCAGGCATCCCCAACTTCGCCTTCTCGGTCGGCTACACCAACGCCTCCTGGACGCTGAAGGTGGACCTGGTCTGCGAGCACTTCTGCCGCATCCTCAACCACATGGACCAGACCGGCACGCAAGTGGTCGTCCCTGAGATCGGTGACGCGCAGCTCGAGCGCCGCCCGCTGCTGGACTTCCAGGCCGGCTATGTCCAGCGCCGCGTGAACGAGTTCCCCAAGCAGGCGACCTCAGAGCCCTGGACGGTGGCCATGAGCTACGCCGCCGACCGCAAGCGCCTGCTTGACGGACCGGTGACCGACCCGGCGCTGAAGTTCTCACGCGCGCCGGTACCAGTAACCGCGTAGCGAAGCCCTGGAACTTCCCAACCCCCTCCGCGCGTGGCGGGGGTCGTGCCGTTTACCCGCGCTGAGCACCGGTAACCGCCCAACCCCCTTGCGATCCGTCCGCCCTTGGGAAGTTGCAGGGCTCTAGTTGCTCAACGCGCGCTGGCGCGGCCGACCAGAAACCCGACCAGCAGCGCGCCGCCGGCGATCGCCACCGGAACCGGATTGTCGCTGGCCACCTGGGCTGCGGCCTGGGCACTATCCGGGGTCGCGGCGCGGATCTTCTCGCGCTTCTCAGACAGTGTCTGCTTTACCTCCGCCGCCTTGGCGTCGGTCTGTGCTTTGGCGTCCTGGAGCTTCTCACCGGCACGCGCGCCGACATCGGCCTTGGCGGCCAGGGCGTCAACCGTGTCACCCAGCTGCTCGCGGGTTTGCTCTATCTGCTCCTGGATCTCTGCCTGCTCTGATGAGGCGCTCATCGGTGTCCTCCCTGTGCTCGTGTCCGTGCCGTTTTCAGGTCTTCCTTCACGCTCTCGGTAGTCTGCTCAGGGACCGGCGGGGTCGCCCGCCGAACCTTGGAACGGCCGAGGACGACGGCAACTCCGGCGACCACTGCCAACGCCGCGGTGATCACCAACGCGGCAAGCCACGGCGTGAAGACCGTGCTCAATCCGAGGATCGCCGCGGCCATCAGCCCGCCCAGCACGAACAGGCCGGCGGTGCCGGCCGCGCCGAACATGCCGACACCCACGCCTGCCTGCTTGGTCTTGACCTTCAGCTCCGCCTTGGCGAGCTCGACCTCTTGGCGCACCAAGAGCGCCGTCTGCTCGGACAGCTCCTTGACCAGGTCGCCGGTCTGCTCCTCGCGGAGCGCGGTGTTTCCGTTGCCGTTCGGCATACCGCACCTCCAATTTGTTGCTCAGATGGCGGCTTGCCGGTTTGGACCGCGTCTAAACGGCGATCACGGGGCGCCGGCCGGCAGCTTGCCCGAAGCGAGCCAGCCGCGCAATTCGGTGCGCCGGATCTTGCCGCTGACGGTCTTGGGCAGCTCGTCCACGAAGTGGACCTCGCGCGGGTACTTGTACGGAGCGGTGTGACCCTTGACGAAATCCTGTAGCTCCCGGGCCAGCTCCGGGCTGGGCCTGTAACCCTCGGCGAGGATGCAGATACCGACCACGATCTGTGTCCGTTCGGGATCGTCGCGGCCGACGACCGCGGCCTCCATCACGGCCGGGTGCGCGACCAGCGCGCTCTCCACCTCAAAGGGGCCGATCCTGTAGGCGCTCGAGGTGATCACGTCATCGTTGCGGCCCTCGAACCAGAAGTAGCCGTCCTCGTCCTTGGCCGCCTTGTCCCCGGTGAAGTAGTGAGGGCCTCGGAACACCGCGTCGGTGGCCTCGTGGTTGCCGTAATAGCCGGTGAACAGCCCCGCCTGCCGGCGGCCGCTGTGCACGACAACCACGTTGCCGACCTCGCCCGCCTCTACCGGGCCTCCGTTGTCATCGACCACATCCATGTCCCAGCCGGGGACCGGCTTGCCCATCGATCCCGGCCGCACCTCGACGCCGCGGTAGTTGGCGATCACACAGGTGGTCTCCGTCTGGCCGTAGCCGTCGTAGATCGTCAGCCCGGTGCCCTCCTTCCAGGCACGGATCACCTCCGGGTTCAGCGGCTCCCCGGCACTGGTGCAGTGGCGCAGCCCGGACAGGTCGTGCTTCTTCAGATCGCCTTGGACCAGCAGCCGGTAAAGGGTCGGCGGCGCGCAGAACGAGCTGATCCGGTGGCGCGCCAGGGTCCCCAGGATCGTGTCCGCGTCGGGCTTGCCCAGCGCGACCTGCACCACGCAGGCGCGCTCATGGAACTGACCGAACAGCGCTCCCCAGGCCGCCTTGGCCCAGCCGGTGTCGGTCACCGTCCAGTGCAGGTCACCGGCGCGCAGGTCATGCCAGAACCGCGCCGTGCCGACGTGGCCCAGCGCGTAGTCCTGGCGGTGCTCCACCATCTTCGGAAGCGACACCGTGCCGCTGGTGAAGTACACGAGCAGCGGGTCATCGCGGTGCGTCGGGTCCTCGGGCGTGGGGCCGTCGCCGGCGGCCTCACACTCGGCCTCAAACCCGCGCCACCCGGCCGGCGGGCGGCCGGCGCCGCCCGCCATACCCACGC
>JAFMRN010000177.1 GCA_017354065.1 Solirubrobacterales bacterium | reverse complement strand
GGTGACGGAGCCAAACAGGATGAACTCCTCACCGAGCGTGTCAAAGGCGCGCAGATCGAAGTTCAGCGCCGTCACGTAATCGGTAGCGTGGCGCGCGCCGAGCTCGATCTGGGCCACGCGCCGCCCGTAAACGCCGTGATAGTGCCCAAAGGCCGGCAGCCCGCCGAGACCGAGGGCGAGCACCGCCGCCAGCGCGACGCCGCCGAGCTCGAAGACGAGCAGCCGTGCACGCGTACTCACGCGTCCTCCCGGTCCCGGCGCTCGGCCAGCTTGCGCAGGGTCGCCAGGATGATCAGCGGCAACCCAACCCCGGACACGACCAGCTCTGAGAGCGCCACATCGGGAGCCTGCAGGCAGAAGAACAACAGAGTCAGCGCGAAGCCGTAGATCGCCAGCACGAGCACCTGATGCAGCGGTTCTGAGATCAGGGCCACCGCGGTGCCCGACAAGATCACCAGCACGAGCATGACTGTCTGGAGCACCGTCAACGTTCATCCTCCGGCCGCGCGCGCCAGTCACCGAACTGTCGCGTCCGGAAGCTGCGGGCGGTGCCGTGCACCAGCACCGGGCTGATCAGCACCAGCAGCACGCCGGTCAGCAGCGCCTTGTCGCCGATCAGCGAGAAGGACTCCCGCACGAGGATCGCGAGGCCGATCACGAGCGTGCTGAAGCCGGCCAGCGACACGTAGTGGAGCCGGTCATACGGGTCGCGCACGACAACCAGGCCGAGCACGGCGAACAGCGCCAGCAGCACTCCGCCGGCCAGCAGCACCGCGCTGATCAGCCCGGTCACAGCTGACGCTCCATCAGCCGTGCGAACGCGAGCGCGCCAACCGCGGAGACGAGCGCGAAGGTGACCGCCAGGTCGATGAACGGCTGGCGCTGGAAGCCTTCGGCCAACAGCATCAGCACGCTTGAAACCAGCGCGCCGGCGACCTCCACGGCCGCCAGCGCGTCAAGGGGGCCGGCTAGCACACCCAGCCCAAGTACGGGAACCATGGCCGCTCCCAGGATCACGGCGGCCAGCTGCCAGATGTTCATCTATCCCAGCCCCAGAGGGTCGAGGTCTCGCCGGCCCCCGCCGTGGCGCAGCTGGTGGACGACCAGCAGCTCGCGCTGGTCGTCGACTCCGATCACGATCGTGTTGGGAGCAAGCGACCCCAGCGCTTCGGCCAGCGCCGCGCGGCCACGGTCGCCACTACCCTCCGCCCCGGCGGCGAAGCTGATCACCCGCACGCTGCCGCGCGGCTTCCGCGGTTTGACGCACTGGGCCAGCCCCTCAGCGCAGACGATCGCGACGTCACGCGGAATCCGGACCAGGACGTGACCGACGCCGAGCAATCTGGAGAGGGAGATGCTGGCGCCGGCCACTCCTCGCCCACGAGCGAGCAGGAACCCGGAGGCCGCGAGCGCCACGGTGACCGCGCAGGCGACAAACTCGGAGACGCTCGCGGTGTCCACCAACAGCAGATAGAAACCTGCCGCTGCGAGGGTGATCAGTGCAGCGCCGGCTCGCCCCATGCGCGCACCGTCGGCAGAACTTCCTTGGCGTAGACGTCAAAGAACGCATCCTGTTCGGGACCGATCTGGTTGATGTAGAGCTCATCAAAGCCCGCGTCCCGGTACTTGGCTATCGCCTCCAGGTGCGCGTCGAGATCGGGACCGCATGGGGTGTCCTCGGCCACCGCCTGTTTTGTCACCAGCTGGTTGGCCTGCTCGAAGTGCTCCGGTGTCGGCAGGATCTGTGCGAGCTCACCGGGCAGCGACTCATTGGCCCACAGCCGGTGTGCGGTTTCCACCGCGTGGTCCTCGCTCTCGGACCAGCAGACCTTCAGGCCGCCTTGGACGGGCCGCTGAGGGTCGCCGGAGCGCTCGCGGAACTGGGCAACCGCGTCCGCGTCCGGGCCGACGCTGGCGAAACCGTCACCGATCCGGGCGGCCAGCTCGACCGAGCGTGGCCCGAAGCCCGAGACGATGATCTTCGGCTGGCGCGCGGGCAGGTCGTAGATCTGGGCGTGTTTGACCGTGTAGTGCTTGCCTTGATGGCTTTGGATGCCGCCCCGCCACAGTTTGCGGATCACCGTGACAGCCTCATCCAGCATCTCGCGACGCTCGGGGGCATCAGGCCAGCTGTCACCGAGGACACGCTCGTTCAGCGCCTCACCGGTGCCGACCCCCAGGCTGAAGTTGCCGTGCAGCAGCACCGCTGAGGTTGCCGCCGCCTGCGCGATCACGGCCGGATGTATCCGCACGGTCGGGCACGTGACCGCAGTGGTCACGTGCATTCCCGGTACCGCTTGGGAGAGGGCGCCGATTGTCGACCACACGAACGGGCTGTGGGCCTGTGCGTTGTTCCAGGGGTGGAAGTGGTCTGAGATCCACAGTGACTCAAACCCGGCCTCCCGCGCCTTGATCGCCTGTGCGATCAGGTCGTGGGGACCCCACTCCTCGCTGCTGAGGAAATAACCGATGCGCATCGCGCCGACCTCAGGAGTACGCCGGTTCGTGCGCGCCGCTGGCAAGCGCACCCTTGCGGGCCGCCTCGGCCTGGGTCAGCTGCCGGTTGACGTGGTCCCAGTCCAGGTTTCGGAAGAACGCTTCCACGTAGTTCTTGCGACTCTCCGGCGTGGCACCGAAGTCACGCGCGTAGGCGTGCTCGTACACGTCCAGAGCCAGCACCGGGACGACGCTGTGGGGTGCCCACAGGTTCTGGGTGTCCAGCAGGTAGTTGAACAGCGACCCGTCGTTCAGGTCATAGCCGGTGATCACCCAGCCGCGTGCGGCTGAGGCGCCCTTGCGGATCGACTGTTTCCACTCGGTCAGGCCGCCGTGGAACTCGTCGTCGATCAGCTCCGCGAAGCGACCTTCGGGCTCGCCGCCACTGCCACCGAGGTGCCCGAAGTACAGGTCGTGGTTCTTGTAGCCGAGCAGCGCAAAGGTGTAGTCGATCGACACCGCGCGCAGCGGCGAGTAAACCTGGTTCCCCTCAATCTCGGAGTAGTCGAACTCGTTCAGGATCGCGCGGCACTCATTGGCCTTCTTCGCGTACCCCTCATAGAGCTTGTAGTGGTCCTCCATCGTCTCGCGGGAGATCCCGTCTAGGTCCTTGTCAAACGCGGGAAATTGGCGCGGCTTGAGTTCATCCCAAGGCATTGCTGTCCCCTTCAGTCGGGTGCGTGATCTGCCTGTTGGCTACCCGGCCGGCTCATCCCTTATGCGCGTCGACGGCGCGAACCAGCTCGTCCTTGTTCATCTCGGAGCGGCCCTTGATGTGGAGGTCTTTGGCCTCCTGGTAGAGCTGCGCGCGGGTGCGTCCCTTCTCGGCATTGCTCCCGGAGCGCTTGCCGCCGCGCCGGCCGGAGGAGATGTCGCGCGTGGATGCCTCCGAAGCCTCACGCGACTCACCCGCTCGCGCGCGTTCCTTGTTGACGGTTCGCGCCGCGATCTCCTCGGCCAGATCGTTGTCAGCGCCCTGCTCGCGCTGGCTCTGTTTTACGTGCTCATACTGGCGAGCTCGCTTGCTGTCTTGTTTCACGCCACGTGGCGGCATCTCGTACCTCCGTTCGGTTCAGAGAACGGTTGAGGGCTACCCGCTTCGTCCACGGCTAACGCCTGACAGACTGCGATCATGACGTTGCTGGGGCCCACCGTCGGCCGGTTTGGCCCGCGCCTCGGCAGGGAAGTGCACCGTTGACACGTGATGTGAACGAACAGACCAAAGTGCTGCTGGAACTTCCAAGTACCGCGACCAACGTCGCGTTGGTCCGCTCAGTCGTCACGGGGTTCAGCGAGGTTGCAGGCCTGGACCCAGAACTCAGCGATCGTTTGCGCACAGCGATCAGTGAAGCCGCTAACAACGTAGTCCTCCACGCCTATGACGACACCGGGGAGATGCGCGTGGTGATCGCCACCGACCCCGAGCGTGTCGACGTGTCGGTCGCCGATGACGGTCATGGGATCCGCCCGGTGGTGCGCACCAAGGACCGGATGGGCCTGGGTCTGCCGATGATCGGCGCGCTCGCCGACAAGGCGGAGTTCCTCAGCTCCGACAGCGGCGGCACGGAGGTCCGGCTGGCCTTCACCCGTGGGGATGGACCACCGCACCTGGGCGAGATCCCCGACTGGGCGGTCTCGGTCGACGATCCGGAGACCGACGCTCAGCTGTCCGGGGACATGGCGGTCAGGATCACGCCCACCCCAGCGCTGGGCAGGGTTCTCGGCCGGCTCAGTCGCGCGGTCGCGGCCCAATACCACTTCCGTGTGGACACCCTGGCCAAGCTGCGCAAATTCACCGACTCGCTGGCAGCGGAGATAGACGCGAGGGCCGCGGGCCGCCGCGCCACGGTCGGGTTCGCGCTCACCGGGTCAGAACGTCGGATCGAGCTGCGCATCGGTCCGCTGGATCAGGCGACCGCGGACGCGCTGGCACTGCGGGTCGCCGAGAATCCCGAGGTGGAGCACATCGGCGATCAGGATTACCTGCACGTCGTGATCACGGATCCGCGCTAGATCTAGCCCTTGGTGCGGAGCGCGAGCACCGCGACGTCATCACTCGCGGGCTGATCAGAGAAGTCGGTCAGCTCGGCCTCAAGCCGCGCGACCACGTCCTCGGGGTGGGCTCCGGCGTTTGCCGACAGCAGCCGTCGTAACCGGTTGGCGCCGTACCGATCGCCGTTCCCGGGAGCCTCCGTCACCCCGTCGGTGTAGAGCACCAGGAGCTCCTCAGGTGAGAGGGAGAAACGCTGCTCGGCCCAGCGGGCATCACCGAAGGCACCCAGCAGCGGCCCCGGGGCCGGCGCCTCGCGGATTCCCCCGTTGGCTGCCACCAACAACGCCGAGGGATGCCCGGCGGAGCTGATCAAGATGTGATCGCGATGCAGGCAGGCGCAGATCGCGGTGGTGAGTTCCTTTACCGGCAGCTGAATCAGCGCTTCATTCAGCCGGGTCAGGATCCGGCCGGGTGAGGGCTCGGCGCGACACGCGACACGCGCCCCGTGGCGCATCAGCGCGGTGATGGTTGCCGCGGTCACCCCTTTGCCGGCGATGTCACCGAAGATCAGGTACCAGACACCGTGATGTTCGAAGAACTCGTAGAAGTCGCCACCAACATCAATCCGCATCTCGGTTTCGGCTTGGCGATACAGGACAGCGGCGTCCATGTGGGGGATCGTCGGCAGTGGATTCGGAGTCAGCGACTGCTGCAGCGTGTCGGCCACCGTCGCCAGCTTGGTGTGCAGCCGCGCGTTCTCAACGGCCACGGCCGCGCGCCGGCCGAGCTGCTCGGCCAGTTCCAGATCGTCCTGGTTCAGCACCCGGCCGGAGCCTTCGGTAGTTGCCAGCGTCATCAGCCCGATCGTGCGGCTCGGCACCCGGAGCGGAACGATGACAGAGGAGCGCAGCCTGGCGCGGGACAGCAGCGCCAGATG
>JAFMRN010000176.1:3458-5438 GCA_017354065.1 Solirubrobacterales bacterium | reverse complement strand
CGCGCTGGGGCCAGGGGCTTGATCAGCGGCGTCAGCGCGGTCACCTTGACCGACAGCTGGGCGCGGGGGAGCGGCCCGGCGCTGTCATGCTCGAGCAGCGGTTGGGGTGGCCACGCTGCGGCGGCGCGGCTCAGGGTGAGCAACGCGTCCGCACAGCGCTGCGCATAGGCCGCGCCCTCAGCGCGCGTGACGGTCGCCTCACCCAAGAGGTCAAGTGAGGACGCTATGCCGCGCCGCCACAGGGACTCGAGCTTCGGGCCGGCGGCGGCGACCGTCTCGCCGGCGATGAAGCGCTGGGCCATCAGCGACACGCCGCGGCGGGTGATGCGCCCCGCGCTGGCCGGCAGCTGCTCACGCCCCAGGTATGCGGCCAGGTGCGCGGCCAGCTCATCCGGCGCGTCACAGGCGGGCGTCACATCGACGGTGCGGAACAGTGCCGCGCGCAGCTGCGGCCGCGCGGTGAGCGCAGCCATGGCGAGATCCTGGGGGCGCCGGTGCTGGGCCAGACGCCTGCTGATACGGCTGATCTCGCGGTTTGAGCTGTTCAGGACTGCTTAACCGTAGCCACCAGGTTCTTGCCCTTCATCACCCAGTGGACGTCGGGCACCTTCTGCTTCAACAGCACGTTCCAGGTCTGTGGCGTGATCACGCCGCTGACCGGGAGCTTGTTGGCGCCCTGGAAGCGCTTCACGGCGTTGCTGGTCGCGGCGTTGTAGGAGCCGCTGATCGCGATCCGCTCATGCGTGTAGTAGAGGTGCTCCTGGGCCCAGCGGACGGGATCGCCGATCGCGCCCGGGCCGAGCGAAGCGACCGACAGGGAGGGGGAGAAGTGGGCGATCGGGCCGACCGGGGAGGCCACCGCACCGAACTGGGCGGGCTTGGCCTCCTGCCAGTCCCACCAGCTGTAGTCGCTCGCGTGGTAGCTCAGGCCGAGCGCGCGGAAGCGCTTGATCTGGGCGACCGGCGGCGCCTCATAGACCTGGCCGAGCGGCAGGATCGGGCGCCGGTAAAGCTGGTTGAAGGCGAACGTGTGGGAGTACACCGTGTCCGGGGTCGTGCCGATCGCACGCCAGTACATCTGGGGCATGTTGTACTGCGCGCCACCGTGGCCCATGAACACCGAGTAGGGGAAGCCGACGTGCTTGTCGACGTAGGGGAAGCTGGTCAGCGCGATTGGATACTTCGACCCGACGGCCTTGCGCAGGTCGCCCATGTAGGTGCTGGCCTGGGCGTACTTGCCGCCGTACTGATCCTCGGCGTCGATCACCAGGCAGTCAGCGCCCTTCTTCACGGCGGTCTCGCCGACCTGGGCCTCGACACCCGGGCTGTTGCCGTACACGAACTGCCAGGCACAGGCGTGGATCCCGGCCTTGTGCAGGCGCGCGACCAGCGCGTGGGAGAACTGCGACCAGTACCCGGTTCCGTCGCCGGCCTTGATGTAGAGCGTGCCGAGCTTGTACTTCTTCGCCTGGGCGATCAGGTTGTTGACGTTGCCGCCGGCGGTGGCGGCCATCTCCCAGACCCACATGCCGCGCTGGGAGAAGACGTTGTTCGGCTTGTTCGTCGGCGCGGGGGGCGGGGCCGGGGCGGGAAAGGTTGACGTCCCCGTGGTCGGACCGGGCGCGGGGGCGGGGACCGTCGTGGTCCCGGTCGACGGCCCGGTCACGGTTGTCGTCGGGCCACCGATGTTCACCGTGGACGTGCCGACGGTGAGCGTCAGGCCGCCCGTGGTGGTCGTCGCGGTCGTCGCGACAGGGTTCGTCGGCCCGCCATCGCCGATGGCAAGGGCAGCCAGCGGCCCGAGCGCCGCGACAAAAGCGATCGCGAACGCGATCAGTACCTTCCTCATTCCGAGCCGCACCGTAGGGGAATAACGCCGTTCCCGCCGGCAAGTTTCGTCCCTGACCCGAAACTTACGAAAACCCTGTAACCCTCGTGTTAACGGACACCGGATTGTGTGCGGTGTGTGGGGGGCCCCCC
>JAFMRN010000176.1:0-3448 GCA_017354065.1 Solirubrobacterales bacterium | reverse complement strand
CACACACGCCGACTACTTGATGAACAGGATCTCCGAGTACTTAGGCAGCGGCCAGAGATCGTCGGCGACCACCTGTTCCAGCTTGTCGCCGACCTCGCGGACGCCGTCCATCGCCGGGATCACGGTCTCATGGATGTACTTGGCCTCATCGAGGATGTCGTCGCTCTTGGGGTAGTTCTCGGCGTCGTTGGCTTCCTCGAGTTTCGTGATCGCGAACGTGAACTCGTCAATCAGCTCGCGCACCTCGGAGGCCAGCTGGGGCAGCTCCGCCGACAGCAGCAACCCGAGATGGCGCACGGCCGCGGGCAGCAGCAGCGTCTTGGCGATGTCCGCCGTCGTCTCCGCCTCGATGTTCAGCTTCGTCGAGTACTGCTCGGCGAACACCTCATAGCGTGAGTGCAGCTCGCGGTCGTTCAGCACGTCGTACTTGGTGAACAGGCTGATGGTCTGCTTGGAGACCAGCTCCGGCAGCGCGTCCGGGGTCGCCGCGAGGTTCTTCAAGCCGCGCTTGGCCGCCTCCTTGTGCCACTTCTCGCTGTAGTTATCGCCGTTGAAGACAATCTGCTTGTTCTCGGAGTAGGCCTTCTGCAGGATCGGCGGCAGCACCTCTTCCAGCTCGGCGCCGCGCTTCTTCAGCGCCGGGGCCAGCTCCTTGGCCAGCTCATCGATCGCCTCGGCGACGATCGTATTCAGCACGGTGTTGGGCAGGCCCAGCGACTGGTTGGAGCCCAGCGCCCGGAACTCGAACTTGTTGCCGGTGAACGCGAACGGGCTGGTGCGGTTGCGGTCGCCGCCGTGCTTGGGCAGCGGCGGCAGCACCGGCGTGCCGAGTCCCAGGTCGGGCTGTGAGCTCGCCTTCGGGGCGCGGCCCTTCTCGATCGCGTCAAAGACCTTCTGGAGCTCGTCACCGAGGAAGATCGAGATGATCGCCGGCGGTGCCTCGTTGGCGCCCAGTCGGTGGTCCTGGCCGGGGGAGGCGACGGTCGCGCGCAAAAGGCCCTGATGTTTGTTGACCGCCTTGATCACGGCGGTTGCGAAGAACAGGAACTGCCAGTTCTCGCCCGGGGTGTCACCGGGCTCGAGCAGGTTCTCGCCGTCGTCGGTGCCCATCGACCAGTTGTTGTGCTTACCGCTGCCGTTGACGCCGGCGAAGGGCTTCTCGTGCAGCAGCGCGATCAGGCCGTACTGGCGCGCCACGTTCTGCATGATCTGCATCGTCAGCTGCTGGTGGTCGGCGCCGACGTTCGAGTTCTCGAAGATCGGGGCGATCTCGTACTGAGAGGGCGCGACCTCGTTGTGGCGGGTCTTGATCGGGATGCCGAGCTTGGCCAGCTCCTGCTCGACGTCGAGCATGTACGCCAGCACGCGCTCCGGGATCGAGCCGAAGTAGTGGTCGTCCAGCTCGTGGCCCTTGGGCGGCTTGGCGCCGAACAGCGTGCGGCCGGTGGTGACCAGGTCGGGACGCTCGTAGAAGTACTGCTCGTCGATCAGGAAGTACTCCTGCTCAGGTCCGACCGTCGTGAAGATCCGGTGCACCTGGTCCTTGCCGAACAGCTTCAGCGCGTTGATCGCTGACTTGGACAGAGCGTCCATCGAGCGCAGCAGCGGGATCTTGGTGTCCAGCGCCTCACCGGTCCAGGACACGAACGCGGTCGGGATGCACAGCAGCGCGCCGTTCGGGTTCTCGAGGATGAAGGCGGGGCTGGTCGGATCCCAGGCGGTGTAACCGCGCGCCTCGAAGGTCGCGCGCACGCCGCCGGTCGGGAAGCTGGAGGCGTCGGGCTCGGCCTGGATCAGCTCCTTGCCGCTGAAGGAGGCCAGCGAGGTGCCCTCATCGGTCGGGCCGTAGAAGCTGTCGTGCTTCTCGGCGGTCAGACCGGTGAGCGGCTGGAACACGTGCGTGTAGTGGGTGGCGCCCTTTTCCAGCGCCCACTCCTTCAGCGCCAGCGCCACGGCGTCCGCCAGGGACGTGTCCAGCGCTTCACCTCTGGCTAGCGTCTGGGTCAGCTTCTTGTAGACGTCCTTGGGTAGACGCTGGCGCTGGATGGCGGGCGAGAACACGTTCTGGCCGAACACCTGGTTGTCGCGGACCGTGAGGTCCCGGGTGCCGATGGTGGGACCGTCTGGAGCCCACTGGGCGGCAAGAACGTTCTGCTGGCGAATGCGGGGCATGCTTCTGGTTGTTCCTTCCTGTCTGCGCTCGGGGTGCCGTGGCAACGTTGGCGCCCCCCGATCTTCCGAGCTGAGCCGTTGAGGGCGTTAGGCCCGGAGCCTATGAGACACGTTTTCGGTGGGCATTGTCCGCGTGGACAAACAGACTTTGGAGTAACTGGCCGTTAGGCCCAACGCCTGCCTGGCGGACGCCTGTCGTTGTCCAAGTGTCCCGGATTTGGCTGCGTCAGGGGCTGTAGACCGGCTGGCCCGCGTTGTTGATGTAGGCCTGGCGGGGCTTGGGCGTGATCTGCGTGACGATCTGGCCCTTTGAGTTGCCGGTCGCGGGCGCGCTGCCCGACAGCCCGGCGGCGACCTGGTAGTCGATCGTGTAGTGGCCCGGCTGGAACGGGGTCACATCCCAGTCAAAGGTCCGGGTCTGGTGGGCCGGCAGCGGGCCCAGCGCCCAGGTGTTCGTATAGGCGGTGGTGCCACCGCCGGTGCCGCCCACGCAGGCGCTGTAGTTGTTGTTGAACGACTGCCCGTCATCCGGGCTGCCCCCGGCGTTGACCTGCGGGCACTTGATTGGGTGCGCGGAGGGTCCTTGGTTGACGATCCAGACCGGACGCGAGCGCCCCGCCAGGATCGGCTGTCCGGGTGCCGGCTCGGCCAGCAGCGTGCTCAGCGCGCCGGCGCTGGTGCCGTACTTGGGGTTGGTCAGCGTGACGGCGACGTTCGGCATCGTCCGCTCGCCGGTGTTCGTCACCTTGATCACCAGGTGGTCGTTCTCCTGAGCCAGGTGCTGCTTGGCCGGGAAAGCCGTGCTGACGTTGACCGGAAAGCTTCCGGTCGCCTGGCCGGATTGGTCCTCATTGGCGGTATTACCGCCACAGCCGGCGATCGCGGCGGCGGCCAGTAGCGCAAAAACGACTCTCCTCACGCGGGCGAACATACCAGCGTAGGCCCGCTTAATGCCGCACTACCTGCGTGTTTGCGGCCGCTGTGTTGGTAGGTTGTGAGCACGGGTGTTACGCGACTGGCGGGCCCGTGCCAACTGGAGGAGCAATGCGGTTTTCACTCGGTGGAAAGAAGAACGGCGGGTCGGGCCTGCCCCCGGGCGGTTCCCCCCAGCCCAACGGCGGCCAGCAGGGACCGGCCCCGGTGTCCGATGACTGGGTGCTGGACGATCCGAACCAGCCGGCCTCCCAATCCCAGTCTCAGAGCAACGAGCCCGGCCAGTGGGATCCGC
Organism: Solirubrobacterales bacterium; assembly: GCA_017354065.1. Classification (GTDB taxonomy): domain Bacteria; phylum Actinomycetota; class Thermoleophilia; order Solirubrobacterales; family Solirubrobacteraceae; genus Palsa-465. The sequence continues at coordinate 48 of JAFMRN010000176.1, read as the reverse complement.
CCCAGGGCGGCTATGAACCGCCGACCGAGCCCCAGCAGCCCGCCTCCC
>JAFMRN010000387.1 GCA_017354065.1 Solirubrobacterales bacterium | reverse complement strand
TGGTGAACCTGGTGATCGTGAGGGTGCTCGGCGGCCACCACGGCCACGACCACAGCCATGACCACGCTGAGCACGATCACGGCCACAGCCTCAACTTCCAGGGCTCGCTGGCCCACATCGCCACGGACCTGTTCGGTTTCATCGCGACCGCGATCGCGGCCGGGGTGATCCTCGCCACCGGCTTCCGGCGGGCCGATGCCATCGCGTCGCTGCTGATCGCCGCGGTGATGGTGAGCACCGGCTGGCCGCTGCTGCGCAAAGCGCTGCGCGTGATGATGGAGGCCGCGCCGGCCGGCGTCGACCCTAGCGAGATAGGCAACACGCTGGCCGCCCAGCCCGGCGTGGAGGAGGTCCACGACCTACACGTCTGGGAGGTGACCTCAGGCTTCCCGGCCCTGTCCGCCCACGTCGTCGTCGCCGCCGGACACGACTGCCATGAGCTGCGCGCGGACATGACACGCCTGCTTAGTGAACACTTCGGGATCGCGCACTCGACGCTGCAGGTCGAGCACGCCCAAGCACAGCAGCCGCCGCTTCAGATCGAGATCTCACGACATGCCTGAATACATCGTCACGGGCCCCACCGGCACCGAGCTGAGCGTGCGGGTGTGGGAGCCCGACACCGCCCCGCGGGCCCTGGTGTTGATCTCCCACGGTTACGGCGAGCACAGCGGCCGCTACCAGCACGTCGCCGAGCGACTGCGCGCGGCCGATTACCTGGTGGTGGCACATGACCACGCCGGGCACGGCCGTTCGGGCGGCAAGCCCGGCCAGATCCGCTTTGACCGCGCCGTCGCGGACCTGGATGCGGTGCTCAGCTCCCAGGTCCGTCAGCACCCGAAGCTTGAGCGCGTCCTGCTGGGTCACAGTTTCGGCGCCGCGGTCGCGCTGCGCTATGCCATCGCACACCAGCACCGCCTGCTGGCGCTGATCCTGTCCGGGCCGCTGCTGAGCGCCAAGGCGAACCCGGTGTTGAAGCTGCTCGCGCCCGCGCTGGCCAAGCTGGCTCCGGGCGCGCCCGCCGCGAGGATCGATCCGGCCACCGTCAGCCGCGACCCCGCGGTGGTAGAGGCGTACATGGCCGACCCGCTGGTCCGCCACGCGCCGGTCCCGCTGCGTACCGGCGTCGAGTTCATGCGCCACGCCGAGACGATCTTCACTGATGCCGATGAGATCACCCTGCCGACGCTGTTGATGTGGGGTGAGGCCGACAAGCTGTGCCCGCCCAGCTACCCACCGGTGTTGGCCGACGCGATGGGCTCAGCCGACCTGACCCAGCGTCCGTTCCGGGGCCTCTACCACGAGATCTTCAACGAGCCCGAGCAGGAGCAGGTGCTGGATGAGATGCTCGACTGGCTCGAGGTCCGGGTTCGGGTCGGCGCCTACTGGCGCTAGCGCTACGCCATGCAGGGTTCAGTCCGCGCCTACTGGCTTTAGCTCTGCTCGCGGCCCCGCGCCTTCGCGCCGTGCAGGTCACGGATGCGCCGCAGGATCTCGTCGGAGGCCGCCTGCTGTTGTCCGCGGCTCGCCTCATCGATCCGTGTGAAGGCCAGGGGCTTGCCGTAGTGCACGGCGACCTTGGGGAAGTGCCCGTGCTTCCAGTCCCTGATCCGATGTGAGCCGATGATCGCCACCGGCACCACGGGGACGCCGGTCTCCAGCGCCAGCCGGCCCATGCCCGGCTTGGCCTCATCCGCGATCTCACCGCTTCGCGTCCGGCCGCCCTCCACGTACATGCCCAGACAGCCGCCGCGTTCCAGCACCTTTCTGGCCGTCAGCATCGCCTCCTCATCACGGCTGCCGCGCCGCACCGGAAACACACCGCCATGGGTGTAGATCCAGGTGCTG
>JAFMRN010000032.1 GCA_017354065.1 Solirubrobacterales bacterium | reverse complement strand
GTTTGAGCTGCGCCAGGGTGAGCGCCTCGCCGCCGGCGAGATCATGCGCTCGCGGCTCGGCGACAGCCGCGTTGTGGACATCGGTTTGCGGCCGGCGCCCGAAGCCTTCGGCTGGGAGGTTGCGACCGTTGCTCTGGCCAAGCGGCGGATGCCACCGCTGGGACGCGGCGTGCCGCGCCTGCGAGTCGCCCCGGAGGTGGTCGACTGGTCAGAGGCCGGCGAGCTGTTCGCGGTCGAGGGCACCGTCGACCGCCAGGCGGCCACGCTCGGTGGCCTGCACCCGGCGGAGATGGCCGCGGCGATCCGCAAGCTGCCGTTGTCGCGCCGCCGCGTGCTGGCCGAAGCGCTGGAGGACGACCGCCTGGCTGACCTGCTCGAGGAGATGCCAGAGGACGAGCAGGTGCGCCTGATCGAGGGGCTCGACCCCGAGCGTGTCGGCAGCGTCCTGGATGAGATGGAAGCCGACGACGCGGCCGACCTGCTGGGCGAGATGACCGCGGTCGAACGCGCCGAGGCACTGGCCGCGATGGACCCGGACGAGGCCGAGTCGGTGCGGCGCCTGCTGAACTACGACAAGGACACGGCCGGCGGCCTGATGACGCCGGAGCCGATCATCCTCGGCGGCGACTCCACGGTCGCCGAAGCGCTGGCGCGGCTGCGTGACCCGGACCTGCCCGTGCCGCTCGCGGCCCAGGTGTTCATCTGCCAGCGGCCGCTGGAGACCCCGACTGGACGTTTCACCGGGGTTGTCGGCTTCCAGCGGCTGTTGCGCGAGACGCCGTCAAAGCCGCTGAGCCGCTGTATCGATGAGGACTGGCAGCCGGTCCCGCCGGCCACGCCGGCCCGCGACGTGGCCGGGTACCTGGCCTCCTATGACGTGGTCGCGATCCCGGTCACCGACGAGAACAGCCGGCTGGTGGGCGCGGTCACGATCGACGACGTGCTCGACGACGCGCTGCCCACCGGCTGGCGCCACACCCACACCGCGGAGGTCTCCTGATGGCACGCGCTGACAAGCTCGGCCAGCCGCGCGGGACCGGCAGCGGTACCGGCTATGACGCCGATGCGTTCGCACGCTGGGCGGAGTCGGTCGCGCGGTTCTTCGGGACCGGGCGCTACCTGGCGATCCAGACGATCTTCGTGTTCCTCTGGATCGCGCTGAACATGATCGGGATCATCGGCCGCTGGGACCCCTACCCGTTCATCCTGTTGAACCTTTGCTTCTCCACCCAGGCGGCCTATGCCGCGCCGCTGATCCTGCTGGCCCAGAACCGCCAGGCGGACCGTGACAAGGAGGAGATCGAACGCGACCGCGAGACCAACGCCCGCTCCCTGGCGGAAGCCGAGTACCTCGCCCGTGAGATCGCCGAGGTGCGGATCATGCTGGCCCAGAAGGCCGACCGCGAGGACCTGATCGAGCCGCTGGAGAAGCTGACCCGCGCCGTGGAGTCCTACTCGGCCGAGAGCAGCCACCAGTAGCTGCTCTGACCGCCCTCAGACAGCTCCAGCTCCGCGTCACCGTCGACCAGGGAGCGGACAAACTCCGCATCGGCGGGAGCGTCCTCACCGCTGATCACGGTGATCAGCTCAGCGTCCGAGCCGAGCCGGCCGAGCACGTCGGCCAGCGTCTGCTTCGGCTCGCCCCAGGCGACCAGCTCATCATCGACAAAGCCGACGGCCTCACCGGTCTTGAACCGGCCCTGGGCGTCATCGCGGGCCGCGCGGGCCACGCCGCCGGTGTGGATCGCATCGACCGCGGCGCTCATCGCCTCGGCGTTCTGCTCGGCGCCGCGGTGGGGCTCGAGCGCCACAGCCGCGGCCAGGCCGGCCTGCAGTGAGCGCGTCGGCACGACCTTCACGGTCTTGTCCGACAGCTCCGCGGCACGGTCGGCGGCCATGAACACGTTGGAGCTGTTCGGCAGCACCACAACCTCCTCGGCGGTCACCGCGTGGATCGCCGCCAGCAGGTCATAGGTGGATGGGTTCAGCGTCGGCCCGCCGTCCAGGGTCTCGACGCCCAGGTCACGGAACAGCCTGTGGATCCCCTCGCCGGTGGCGACCGCGACCGCACCTGACAGCGTTTCCTGCGCCTGACCGAGCCCAAAGCCGGTCAGGCGGTCAGTGCGTTCGGCGACCTGCTCTGACATGTCGGCGACGTCGAGGTGGGAGACCGCGCCGGCCTCTGCGAACAGGGCGGTCGCCTTGTCCGGCTCGTCGGTGTGGAGGTGGACCTTGAGGGTGGTCTGGTCGCCGACCACCAGCACGCTGTCACCCAACTGCTCCAGCGCGTTGGCGAAATAGCGCTGGTCAAGGTCGGTGCCGGTGACCGCGAAGTTAGTGCAGTAACGGAAGGTCGTGGACTCGTGCTGAGGGTGGGTGACCCGGGCCGGCGCGTGATGCTCGAGCTCGATGCTGCGCTCGCCGCGCAACGCCCCGAGGATGCCGGCGAACATCACGGTCAGCCCGTAGCCGCCGGCGTCGACCACGCCCGCGTCACGCAGCTGGGGCAGCAGGTCCTTACCGCGCTTGACCGAGTCCTGCCCGGTGTCCAGCGCAGCCTCGATCACGCCCGCAGCCGCGACGTCCTGATCGCCGTCGGTGCTCGTCTCGCTCAGGCGGGGGTCTGACATGTGCGCGACCTCGGAGGCGATCCGGTGGGCCATCTCACGCGCGACCGTCAGGATCGTGCCCTCAGCCGGGTCACGCACCGAGCCATAAGCCTGGTCGGCGGCGCGGCCCAGCGCCGCGGCGATCAGCACCGGGTCGATCTTCTCACCCGGGCGTGAGGCAAGCTCCTCGGCGGCACCGCGGATCAGCTGGGAGAGGATCACGCCGGAGTTGCCGCGCGCGCCGAGCAGTGCTGCGCGGGCCACGGAGGCGACGATCTCCTCGCGGCCGATCTCATCGATCGTGCGGTCCTCAGACGCGTTCGCGAGCCGGTCCAGCTCGGCCAGCACGGCCTTCAGCGTCAGCACCATGTTGTCGCCCGTATCCCCGTCGGCGACCGGGAACACGTTGAGGTCGTTGACCTCCTGGCGGCGCTCCTCCAGTGCTGAGAGCCCCGCCTGCAACAGCAGGCGGAAGCGAATGATCGCGGGGTCCGTCACGGCCGGCGCGGCGCCGAGCTAGGCAGCCTTGGTGACCTTGCCGGCCTTGAGGCAGCGCGTGCACACGTACACGCGGCGCGGGGTGCCGTTGTCATCGATACGGACCCGCTGGAGGTTCGGATCGAAACGGCGGTTGGTGGCCACCATGGAGTGGCTGCGGCTGTGGCCGAAGCTCGGGCCCTTGTGGCAGGAATGGCAGACCTTGGACATAACGGCGGTCGAGTATAGCCCGGCTGATGGTGTCCGCGACGCTGTGAGGCGTGTCTACGCAGTCGTCGTAGGTGAAGCGGATTGTCCGGATACCGGTTCTCGTCAGAATCTCGCGGTCCTGGCGCCGGTCTCTTGTGAACTGGGCGGGGTCGCTGTGGGCGTTGTAGCCGTCGACCTCGACAATCAGGCCCGGCCACTGAAAGTCGACGCGGTAGCCGCAGACGTGCTGGTTGATCTTTGGGGTCGGGAGCCCGTAGCGGCTGACGATCCGCATGAACGCGTTCTCCAGTTCCGATCTTGTTGGTTCGCGCTGGCTGCCGAGGACGATTGTCGTCAGGCGCTTAGCACCCTTGTGCGTGGGGTTCCGGATCGTTACTGAGCTGAGCTGCTCGCGGGTGACAAGGCGGCGGACGCGGAGGTCGTTGACCATCCGGGTTGCTCGTGTGTCGGTCATCTGCGGCGTGAGGTCGAGCGCGGTACGCGCGGCGCTCGTGACCCGGAGTTGGTCGACGTGCACGTCGGCCCGCGCGAGCGTCACGCAGTGGTGGACGGTGATGTCGGCGGGGTTGCGCTTCAGCGGCGTGATCACGTGGAAGGGCTCGCGCCAGTCCTTGTAGATCCCCCAGTAGCTGGCCGCTGAGGCGTGGCTGAGGGCTGAGCGCTCACCGACGGCGAGCAGCGCGGCGTGGGCTCTGTCAAGCGGCTGGGTCGGGGTGTGGCCGACGGCGTAGACGCCGCGGTAGGTGCGGATCAGGAAGCCGCGGCGGGTCAAGTGTTTGATCGCGTCGTCACTGAGGCCCAGGCTGCGCAGCTGCGAGCGGGTTATGTAACCGCCCTGTTTGCTGGCGACGTTCCGAGGGTCTGTCGAGTTTTGGGCGCTATAGCGCCCATAAACGTGCTCATCCATACCTCATAGAGGGTTTGGCGAGCCGTTTTACCCCCCTACGGGGTCAGTTCCATGACGTCGCACAGACGCCGCCGCTGGCGGGCGCTTGCACATAGCCCTCCCGCTCACACCACTTCCGCGGCGGAGTCCTGGCCAGGAAGTCCACGGCGCCGAACGCGAGCAGCAGGGCGGTCAGAACCGACAGCAACGCAACGAGACCCCGGGCCCGCCGCCGCGCGCGCACCACGGCGACACACCCGAGCAAACCGAGGTAGACGCCGGCCACCAAGAGCGATGCCAGGAACCAGGTACGGGCCGCGCCGTACCCGGGGCTGGCCGGATAGCAGGCGATCGCCGACTCGCCTCCCTCGCTGCAGCCAAGCGCGGTCCCGAACCACTCAAGCAGCACAACCCCGGTACCGATCCCGACAACACCACCTGCCGCGATCAGGTACCAGTCCCGCGGACGGGCTCTCAGACTGCGAAGCCGGTCCGCCGTGGACGCTCCCCTAGCGAACGTTTCACCGCCAACGACGCCAGCACAGCCTCCACCGCGTGCGCCCCGGAATCGCGCTTGGAACCGCCGGAAACACGATCCAGCGCCTGCTCCATCGTGTCGACCGTCAGAACGCCGAAACCGATCGGCACGCCCGTCATCAACGACACCGAGGAGATCCCGCGCGCGCACTCACCGCAGACGTAGTCGTAGTGTGAGGTCTCCCCGCGGATCACCGCGCCCAGCGCGACCACGGCCTCAAAGCGCCCGGATTCCGCGGCGTAACGGGAGATCAAGGGCAGCTCGAAGGCCCCGGGGACCGTGAAGCGCTCCACGTCGACCACCCCCGCGGCCGACAACGCAGAACGCGCCCCGGATTCAAGCCGCTCCGCCAGGTCCGCGTAGAAATCGGCGACCGCCAGCGCCACACGGATAGCGTCAGTCATGCTCGGAGTCCAGGTGTTGTTCCTCGGCCAGCATCTGCTCGTCCAGGGACAGCGCCTGGTGGTGGAGGATGTGGCCCATCTTGTCGCGCTTGGTGTTCATGTAGGAGAGGTTGTGGGGGTTCGGCGGATGCTGGATCGGGACCTGATCGACCACCGAGAGCCCGTAACCCGACAGGCCCGAGATCTTCTTCGGGTTGTTGGTCAGGATCCGGATCGAGTGCAGTCCGAGATCCTGGAGGATCTGCGCGCCGATCCCGTAGTCGCGCAGGTCTGCCGGCAACCCCAAGGCGACGTTCGCCTCGACGGTGTCCATGCCCTCCTCCTGGAGCTTGTAGGCGCGCAGCTTGTTCAACAGCCCAATTCCGCGCCCCTCCTGGCTCAGGTACAGGAGCACGCCGCGGCCGGCCTGCTCGATCATCGCCATGGCCGACTCCAGCTGCTCACCACAGTCACAGCGCAGCGAGTGGAACACGTCGCCGGTCAGACACTCGCTGTGGACGCGCACCAATACGTCTGAACCGTCTCCAATATCCCCCTTGACCAGCGCCACGTGGTGCTTGTTGTCAAGCAGCGCGCGGTAGCCGATCGCCTTGAACTCCCCGAACGCGGTCGGCAGGGAGATGTCGACCACACGCTCCACCAGCTTCTCCTTGCGCCGGCGGTAGGCGATCAGGTCGGCGATCGTGATCATCTTCAGGCCGTGCTTGAAGCAGTAGGCCTGGAGGTCGTCGACGCGGGCCATCGAGCCGTCCTCGTTCTGGATCTCACAGATCACCCCGGCCGGGTTCAGGCCCGCCAGCCGTGCGAGGTCGACCGACGCCTCGGTGTGCCCGGTCCGCTCCAGCACGCCGCCGGCCTTGGCCTTCAGGGGCCGCACGTGGCCGGGCTTGACCAGATCGTCGGCGCCCTTGGTCGGGTCGACCGCCACCTGCATGGTGTGTGCCTGGTCGTGCACGGAGATGCCGGTGGTGACGCCCTCACGTGCCTCGATCGTGACCGTGAACGGCGTTTCGTGCAGCGCCTCGTTCTTCAGCGTCATCAGCTCCAGGCCGAGCTCGTCACAGCGCTCCGGGGTCAGCGTCAGGCAGATCCAGCCGCCGGCCTGGCGCGTCATGAAGTTGACGGCGTCGGGGGTGATGAACTGGGCGGCCATCACCAAGTCGCCCTCATTCTCGCGGTCCTCGTCGTCTACGACCACGACCATCCGGCCCTCGGCTATGTCCTCCAGGGCCTCCTCGATCGTGGCGAATGATGTGTTGGTAGTCGTCATCTCTGCGCCTCTTGACCGCTGGCCTTCAACGCCAGCTTTTCCACGTATTTCGCGACGACATCGACCTCGAGGTTGACCGTCGTTCCGACTTCCGCGACACCGAGATTTGTGCGCTCAAGCGTCTCCGGTATCAGAGACACGGTAAAGGATCGCTCGTCTACCCCCGCGACGGTCAGCGACACACCGTCGACGGTGATCGAGCCCTTGTGGACGATGTACTTCAGGACATCGGCGGGCGCGTCCACACGCACACGCCGCGCAAAACCGTCCGGGACGACCCCTGAGACGGACCCAACCCCGTCCACGTGGCCCTGCACGATGTGCCCGCCGAGACGGTCCGACACCCGCATCGCAAGCTCCAGGTTCACGACTGACCCCGATCCGATCTCCGCCAAGGACGACAGCGCCAGCGTCTCGTTCATCACCTCGGTTGAGAACCCCTCAGAGGAAACCGACGTGGCGGTCAGACATACCCCGTTGGTGGATACCGAATCCCCGGTCCTAATCTCGCCCGCAAGCTTCGTAGACACGCTCAGAACCACACCATCGCCGGTCGACGAGACATCGACCACACGCCCCAGATCGGCCACTAACCCCGTGAACATCTCACCACTCCTTCAGGCGGGCGCTGATCAACAGATCGGCGCCGACGGTTTGACTCTCGATCGCCAGCGGCCGGACCGCGTCGGCGATCCGCTCCACACCCTCTGACTCGATCGGGTCGCGCGCGGCGCGCCCGCCCAACAGCAGCGGGGCGATGAACAGCCGGACCTCGTCAATCTCGTCGGCATCCCAGAACGCGCCGGCCAGCCGCGGACCCCCTTCCAGCAGAATCGAGCTGAGCCCGCTCGCGCCGAGCTGGTCCAGGGCGGAGCGGATCCGCGCCGGCGAGTTCTCCCCGGTCGCGACGATCACCTCGGCGCCGTGGTGTGCCAGCGCGTCAATCGCCGCCCGCGGCGCCGCGCGTGAGACGACCACGCTCAACGGGACACTCGGCGCCTCACCAATCAGCTTCGAGTCCAACCCGAGCCGCGCCAGAGAGTCGAACACGACCCGCCGGGGCTGGCGATCAACAGCGTCATACAACCGTGCGGTCAACTGGGGGTCATCAGCCGTCGCGGTGCCGATCCCGACCGCCACGGCGTCAGCCTCGGCGCGCCAGCGGTGCACCAGCGCGCGGCTCTGCTCGGAGGAGATCCACTTGGAGTCACCGGCGGCGGTCGCGACCTTGCCGTCGAGCGACATGGCCGACTTGAACAACACCCACGGTCTTCCCGTGCGCGCGTGTTTGCGGAAGGGCTGGTTCAGCAGGCGAGCCCGCGCGGCCAGCTCGCCGCCGGGCACGACAACCTCGATCCCGTCGTCACGGAGGATCCCCAGGCCGCGGCCGGATGCGTGCGCGGCCGGGTCCTCGGAGCCGACCACCACCCGCGCGAGACGCGCATCGCGGATCGCGTCGGTGCACGGCGGCGTCCGCCCCTGATGACAGCAGGGCTCGAGGGACACGTACATGGTCGCCCCGACCAGCTCCCCGCCGCCGGCGGCACGGATCGCCTCGACCTCCGCGTGTGGCCCGCCGAGCACCCGGTGGTAGCCCTCCCCCAGCACCGCGCCGTCCGCACCGACTATCACCGCCCCGACCTTGGGGTTCGGTGAGACGGCAGCTCCACCGCGCTCGGCAAGCTCCAGCGCGCGCGCAAGGTGCCCGTAGTCGATCTCGGCCGGCGCGCTCATAACAGAGATGTTATGGATCCGGGCGCTCCCACCGAAGGGCCAAGCTCCCTGCACAACCGGCTAACCCCGAACAATCACGAGCTAACTTCCCGCGAGGTATGGTCACTGGGTCAACGTTGGGGTCCGCGTTCCCCGCTACCGTTCACACGTGGCCGGGCGGGGCAGATCCGAGCCTTTCCCGCGCATCCAGCACATGAAACTGATCATCCAGATTCCCTGTTTTAACGAGGAGGAGCAGCTGCCGGCCACGCTGGCGGACCTGCCTCGTGAGGTCCCTGGCTTCGATGAAGTCGAGTGGCTGATCATCGACGACGGCTCGACCGACCGCACCGTTGACGTCGCGGTTGAGAACGGTGTCGACCACATCGTCAAGTTCACCAACAACAAGGGCCTGGCCGCGGGCTTCCAGGCAGGCCTAGACGCGTGCCTGAAGCTCGGCGCCGACGTGATCGTCAACACCGACGCCGACAACCAGTACGACGCCGGCAGCATCCCCGAGCTCGTGCGCCCGATCGTCGAAGGCACCCAGGACATGGTCGTGGGCGACCGCCAGGTGATGACGATCGAGCACTTCAGCTTCCTGAAGAAGCGCCTGCAGCGGCTCGGTTCCTGGGTCGTGCGCCAGGCCTCGAGCACGACCGTGCCCGATACGACCTCGGGCTTCCGCGCTTACAACCGGGAGGCCGCGCTGGCGATCCAGCCGGTGTCGCGCTTCACCTACACGCTGGAGACGCTGATCCAGGCCGGCAAGCTGAACGCGGCCGTCGGCCACGTACCGATCAAGACGAACCCGAAGACGCGTGAGTCACGGCTGTTCCCGTCAATGGGCTCCTACGTGCGCCGCAACGGGCTGTCGATCTTCCGGATCTACTCCCAGCACCAGCCGCTCCGCGTGTTCTGGACCGGCGCTGGCTTCTTCGCGCTGGTCGCGCTGGCGTTCTTCGTGTACTTCCTGATCGATTTCCTCTCAGACAACGGCCACGCGGGGCACGTGCAGCTGCTGATCGCCGGCGCGGTGCTGTTCAACGCGGCGATGCTGCTGGGCGCCCTGGGCGTGATCGGCGACCTGCTGGACGCCCAGCGAACGCTGTCCCAGCGCACCTTCGAGCGGATCAGGCGGATCGAGCTCCAGCTCGAGGTCCAGCCTTCGCACTATCACCCTGCCCAACCGGGCACCCCTGACCCGGACGCCGCGACGGCGGACGACCCGCATACCCGGGCGCTGCCCTACGGCGAGGACCCGACAACGAGCCAGGAACACCTTCACGCATGACCGACGCCAGCGCTACCGCCGCCCCCGGGGACGTCCCGACCGGCAACACCTACGACAAGTACGGCTCCACCAACCCGGTCGTGCGACGGCTGATGGACGGCTTTGAGGGCACCCTCGAGCAGCTCTTCAGCCAGGCGGCGCCGAAGTCGATCCTTGACATCGGCTGCGGTGAGGGCGTGCTGACCGAGCAGTGGGCCGAGCGGATCTCCCCCGGTCGCGTGGTCGGCCTCGACCTTGATGACCCGAAGCTGGCCTCCCACTGGCAGGCCCGCGGGCGCGACAACCTCGAGCTGCGCGCGCTTGATGTCACCGCCGGGATCCCCTACGCCGACAACGAGTTCGAGCTGGTCACAGCCACCGAGGTGCTGGAGCACGTTCCCGGCCCTGAAAAGGTTGTCGCGGAGATGGCGCGCATCGCCTCCCGCTACGTGCTGGTGTCGGTCCCGCACGAGCCGCTGTGGCGCGTGCTGAACGTCGCCCGCGGCGCCTACCTCAAGGATTTGGGCAACACGCCGGGGCACATCAACCACTGGAGCAAGCGCGGGCTGGTCTCGCTGCTGGCCAAGCACGGCGAGGTAGTGGAAGCCCGGTCGCCGTTCCCGTGGACGATGTTGCTCGTCCGTGTCGGCTGAGGACCGCACACAATCCGACGCGCGTCAGTTCGCCTCCGGCGCGCGGATCCTGTCGATCGGGATCGCCTCCACCGGGCTGTTCACGTTCGTCTATCTGGCGCTCGCCTCGAACCTGCTGACCCCGGCGGATTACAGCCGCGTGTCGATCTGCTGGGCGATCATGTACGTGATCCTGTGCGTGATCTACCGGCCGGTGGAGCAGCTGCTGAGCCGCACGATCGCGGACCGCTACGCGCGCGGCGATCACAAGGCCAGCGTGCTGCGCGTGCCGGCGATCATCCAGGCGAGCTTCGCCCTGTTGTTCCTGGCGGTGACCCTGGCCCTGCACCACCGGATCGTCAGCGGGCTGTTCAAGGGCTCTGAGGAGCTGTTCTGGATTCTCGTGGTCGGCGTGCTCGCCTACGCTGCGAGCTACTTCGCGCGCGGCTGGCTGGCCGGCAACAAGAGCTTCGCCCTGTACGGGGGGCTCGTGTTCCTGGAGTCGACCAGCCGCTGCCTGTTCGCCGCGGTCGCGGCGATCGCGGTCGGCACGAACCTCGGCCCGGTCGCGATCGGTATGGCGGTGGCGCCGTTCGCGTCGCTCGTGGTGATCCCGTTTGCGTTCAAACGCGTGGCCGGGAACCGGTCTTTGAGACCGGTTCCCCGGGAGGAAGGCTCCGTCGAATGGGCGGACGCCGGCCTGGAGGGCCCGGGCGCCGAGGGCACCGAGGAGGCCGCGACCGACCTGTCACTGCGCCACGGCAGCGGCTTCGCGGCCGCCGTGGTCGCGATCATGGCCTCTGAGCAGGCGCTGATGAACGCCGGTGTGCTGATCGTCGCGCTGAGCTCGGGCGGCGGCGACATCACCAACGGCCTGGCCGGCTTTGTCTTCAACGTGCTGTTGATCGTGCGCGCTCCGCTGCAGCTGTTCCAGGCGCTGCAGACCTCGATCCTGCCCCACCTGACCAGCATGGAGGCCGAGGGCTCCGCGGATGAGTTCCACAAGGCGGTCCGGCTCACGGTGCTGGTGATCGGCGGCTTCGCGGTGGCCGTCGCCGTCGGCCTGGTCGCGATCGGCCCGTTCGTCATGTCCCACCTGCTGGCAAGCCGCCACAGCGGCGCGGTCGTCTACCACTACGACCGCTTCGGCCTCGCGGCGGTGGGGCTTGGCATGGGCCTGCACCTGGCCGCGGGCACGCTGAATCAGGCGCTGCTGGCGCGCGGCCGCTCATTCCAGGCGGCGGCCTCGTGGCTGACCGCGGCGGTGGTGTTCGTGGCGTTCGTCGCCGCACCGACGCTGCACTCGATGGTCTGGCGTGTCGAGGCCGGCTACTTGATCGCCACGGCCCTGCTGGCGACGCTGCTGTGGGTGCATTACCGCCGCTCGGCAAGCCCGGCCAGGAGCCGTCGCCGCGCGACGCTCGTCACGTCCTAGCGGCAGGCCGTCGCCTTCCTTGCCGCGGCCGCCAGCGGCCCAGATTTGATCGAGCTGGTCTCTGATGACGCGAGGCTGCCCATCGCCGAGCGCAGTGACTGGTCAAGGCGGGTGGCCGCACTGTGGTAGCCCGCGCCGGTCGGCAGCTTCCGCGCGAGCGCCGCGGAGTGGTCCAGGCGGATCCCCAGCTGGTCAAAGCCGGTCACCAGCCCGCTGGCGAACGACTGTCCCCCGGGCACGCTCGGGGTGCCGAGCGCGCGCAGCGACCCGGCGGCGGTGTGGGCGTCCTTGCCGGTCGCCTGCAGGTAGCTGACAAGCTCCGGACGGGCCCGGGCCGGCGGCAGCTTGCCGGCGGCCACCAGCGTGCTTGAGCGGGTGTCCAGGTCCCGCGCGAAGACCTTGACGGCGTTGCAGAGACCGGTCACATAGTCCCCGGCGCTGACCTGCTTGGGCTTGTCAGAGCCACATGCGGACAGCAGCAACGCGATCCACATCACGCTTGTTATCCACAGCCCGGGTAACCGAATCCTCGCCATACCGCAGCGCGATGCTACGAAATTCGGCAAGGCGATGTGCCCGCTGTGTTACTGCGGCGGCCAGGCGAGCGCCGCGAGCTCGCGGAAGGCCTGCCCGGGCTCAGCCGCCCCGAACACGGCGGAACCGGCGACCAGCAGGTTCGCGCCGGCCCCGGTGACGCCGGCGGCTGTGCCGGTGTGCACACCACCGTCCACCTCGAGCGCGATCCGGTCGGGCAGGCCGGCGCGCATGCGGCGCAGCTTCTCATAGGAGTGCGGGATCAGGCTCTGGTTGCCCCAGCCCGGGTTCACGCTCATGCACAGCGCCAGATCGAGCGTGTCGATCACCTCCGTCAGCGCGCTTGGCGGCGTCGCCGGGCAGATCGCGGCGCCGGCGCTGGCGCCGCCGTCGCGGATCATCGCCAGCGCGTAGTGGACGTGCGGTGTGGCCTCGACGTGGATCGTGATCCCGTCGGCGCCGGCCTTGAGAAAGTCCGGGATCTGGCGCTCGGGCCGCTCGATCATCAGGTGCACGTCGAGCACGCCGCCGGCCGTGTGCACCTGGTCGGCCAGGGCGCTGACCGCGACCGGGCCGAAGGTGATCGGCGGGACGAAGTGGCCGTCCATCACGTCGACGTGGATCACCCTGGCGCCGGCGGACATCACCTCGGCCACCTGCGCGCCGAGCTCGGCGAAGTTGGCCGACAGGATTGACGGCGCTATGGCCTTGCTCGTCAGCCAGCCGGTGCCGACGCTCTGATGGGCGACGCTGGTCTCCATCTTTAAACGCGCACCAGCATGCTGGCGTGGCAGTGGTTGCACTGCACGTCAGCGGTGGAGGTCATGCGCACGATCGTCGAGTGCTCGCCGCAGTTCGGGCACATCGAGACGATCTCATAGCGAGCCAGGCAGTTGACACAGCGATAGCGCCCAGCCGCGGTCGGACGCAGCCACGGCTCGCCACAGGCGGGGCACTCCGACCCGAGCTTGATCGGTTCATCCACGGCACCTAGGTTAGGGCCGGGTGCAGACGGGCGATGTAACACCCCTGTCAGCGCAGCCCTCGCGCCCAGTCGACGGCGTCCATCTCGCGTTTGCCCGGCGGTTGCACCCTGAGC
>JAFMRN010000175.1 GCA_017354065.1 Solirubrobacterales bacterium | reverse complement strand
GCAAACAGAGTCCTTTCGGTAGCGTTCCGGCACGGGGCCGGACCAGCTCGGAAGCTGAACGGAGGGGCAGGCTGAGCGCATGACGCGCGAGCCACCACAAGGACACAAGGGGCGTACGCGCGAGTCGCTTGCCGGTCAGTCCGGTCAAGACCTGGTCGAGTATGTCGGCCTGATCGCTGTGGTTGCGATCCTGATTGGCGGTCTGATCGCGGCAGCCCCGTCACTGGGCCGCACAGTCACGCGTGGGGTGGGTTGTGAGATCCAGCGGCTGCTGGGTGACGGTGGCGGGTGCTCCGGGTCGAGTCAGCCGCCCGTGGTGTCGCGACCGTCTCCTTCGCGCACAACAAACCCAGCACGTTCCAGCTCGAAGTCCCATACGAGTGGTGTGAGCGAGAAAGCAGAAGAGCAAGCGCTCGGATCAAACGCGCTTATTGATGCGTGTGCGGGGAATGGCAGCAGTGAAGGCCCCGGGCCTGGTGGTGCATACAGCGCACCGGACAGCAAAACCTGCAAGACACAACTCGGGAAGCTCACCAGCCGGGCTCGCTCCAACCTGGAGTTGCTGGCCGCCGCCTTCCAGGCCGAGCATTACTGGCGGCCGGGTCGCGAATCAAAGTCCCGGTTGACGACCTGTTGAGCGGCTACATCGCCGATCCCGGAACGGCCGTGATCGCGCTGTCCCGCGAGGCTCAGCAACTCCAGGAAAACCCTGGGCTACGGAACACGAAGATCGAAACGACCCCAGGAGATTTCGGGGATGGGCTGCTCGGGTCTTTGTGTGGCGGGGATGGGATCTGCCTGGGCGGGGATACCTTGTCCCAGCAGTATCAGCAGGGCTATCACACGGGCGCGAAGATCGGGAAGATCACCACCCCGGTTCTGCTCGCGACCGGCGTTGGCGGCGCGGTCAAAGACCTCGCCGGGGCCGCGCTCAAAGCGTTGCTCGCAAGGTTCGGGACCAGGGAGAGCAAGAACATCGAGCAATCAGTGGAAGAGCTCGAGAGCAGCGGTGCTGGCGGCAACGGTGCTGGCGGCGACGGTGCTGGCGGCGGTGACGCTGATCGGTCGGGTGGCTCCGGCGCGGATACAACAGGAGGAACCGCTGCTCAAACGGCACCGGACTGGGCGACGCTAAAGCCGGGAGATGCAGCCCCGGAGGGGCCTTGGAGACGCGGCGAGAACATCTGGACGCGCACCAGAAACGGCGATCCTTCCTGGACAACGGTCAGGAGGAGGTACTGGATGAACGCAGCCCAAGAACCTGACGCGGCCGCAAGGTACGGCGAGGAGGAGCTTGCACGCATGAAGCAGGGCAGGCCGCCGCAACGGGAAAACCGACGTGCGCCTGGTGGTGTTGAGTCAATGGAGTTGAGTCACGAGCCGATACCAAAACGCGATGGCGGTCAGGAGCTTGTGCCGCGCTGGCCTTGTGATCACGCGGCTGTCGATAAGTTCCGCGATCCTGGATACTGCGACTGATGGCGAGCCTGGGAAAGCAGTATTTGGCAAACGGATTTGAGCCGATCACTTACCAGGGAGAGCTGGTCTACCCGAACTTTTCGGCCGACATGGCGGTCGGTGATCGCGTCCGAACCACCTGGTTGAGCGCCGCCTCTCCGCGCGTTCAGGGCCTGTCGCTCAGCTTGCGGATCCCGGACATTGGGGGAGCGAAGGGCCGTGGCGGTCTACTTCGGATAGAGGAGACCGAGGCGCCGACCATCGGGTACTGGATGGACACAGCCCCGCGCGTCGTTGAGGCCGAATGCGTCAAGCTCAAGTCTGGTGCCGAGTTGTGGATATCGAACCGCTGGCGCACCGATGATGGTGTTGAGCATGAGTGGCTGAACAACTTCGGGATCAAGATCGAGCCCATCACTGAGGACAGCGTGATCCTGCATTGCAGCGACGGGTACGGCGAACCCAGCTTCGATGATCAAGTCGTGCGGGTGGACCTGATCCGCAACTGACTAAGCGGGTGCGTAGCTCTCGCTGGTAGCCAGCATGAAGGCACGCACATTGGAAGTCGTGCCGCCAGCCTAAAGGACCCGCCGTAGAGCGGCACCAATGAATAGCCAGTTTGTCGGCTAGTGGAGGTGCTTCGAAACGCTCCGCAGCGCGGCTGAGAACTCGCGCTTGGCCTGGTCGCTGATCTTCCGGCCGAGCGGGGAGAGGACGGCCGCGCGTGCGGCGGCTGACAAAGTGGGTGCAGCAGTTGTCGTCCCCGCTTGACCGGAGGGCGCGATCCACGGGGCCGGGCTGGTTGCCGGCTGGGGAGCTTCGGGGATCGTCGCGGCGACCAGATCGGGCGTCGCCTGCTCGACCGGCGCATCGGACTGTGGCGCAGGCTCAACCGCGTCGGCTTCCGCCGGGCTCGGGTCGCCGGTGATCAGCGCCACGACCGGTCCGGCGTCGGGCCCGAGGTGAAAGATCGCCGAGGTGACCTGTCCCTCCTCACCGGACCAGGCGGGGTGGATGACCTCCTCCACCCGGGTCGGGTCGGCGCGCACGCGTTCAAGCGCGATGTGCAGCTCAGAACCCGTGAACCACGGAAGCTGGGTCGCGAGCTCGTCACCGACCTTGATGCTCGAGACCTCCTCAAACGCGGCGTTGCCCCACCACAAACGGGGTTTGGGCTCGCCGCCGACCAGCAGCAGCGGGATCGGCAGGTTCGTCGCGATCGATGACAGCAGGGTCGAGTTGGTCGGGGTGGTCGAGTCGACGCTCGCGCGGACCGAGTCGATCGCCTGGGGGATCGGCATGCCCGCGTCAGCGGCTTCACGCACCTTGGTCACCAGCGCGATCTCAGCCTGGGAGTAGCGCCGGGACCCGTCCGAGGCGCGGAACACGGAGGGGAAGCCATAGCGGCGCTCCCACATCCGCAGCCGCTCCTTGCTCATGCCCGTGGCCTCGGCAAAGGCGCCGGGACGGATCGTGTCCGGATAGCTCGTGTCGGTGGCGCCGGGTGGGGAGCCGGCATCGCCGCCGGTGCTCACAGCCCGCAGGTCAGGCTTTCCCTGCTCGCCCTGGGTCGGGTCCAGCTCAGTCTCGTGCAGTGCCAATTCCACGGTGTCTCCTCCACTCACTCATGCGATCCGGTCCGCATTTGTGGTTCCACAGCTTCCACCCAGACGGGCCGATCCCTTGGCGTGGGCGGCCGTTCCCGCGATACCTGTATGGAGGGGAGTGCTCATCAAAACGAAAGCTGGGGGTGTCTTAGTCCTTGACGCAAACGTCGTATATGTCCGATCCGGCCGCAGCGCGATCTACGCTGAGACGTTCGGGATTGTCCCAAAACCCACAACCGTTGTCCATCAGTTGGCTTGCGCGTTGACCGGACTCTTACGGCCGCTTTAGCGTGCTCGGGGGTTCGCCAGACGCTCGGTACGGTCCTTCGCGTGACCCGTGACCTGCACCTCCGCCATGCTCTGGCGCTCTCCTGGTTGTCGGTGACCTTCGGGATCGCGTCCGGCGCGGTGTCCGTTGTGACCGGGCTCCTGGCCCACTCACTCGGAGTGCTGGCCGCCGGCCTGGCGGTGCTCGCGGACGTGTCCGGGTCGGTCGTCCTGATCTGGCGCTTCCGTGTTGAACGCCACGAACCGGACCGCGCCGCGCGCGTGGAAGCACGCGCGGCGGCAGTGGTCGCCGCCGCCCTGGGTGTGGTCTCGCTGGCGCTTGTCGTGGAGTCCGTCTCGGCCCTGATCCAGGGCTCGCACCCCGGCTCATCGCTGGTCACCGTGATCACCGCGGCGGTCTCGATCCTGGTGCTGGTGCCGCTGGCCTGGCGCAAACGGGTGACGGCTTTCAGGCTTGGCTCAGACGCGCTGAAGGGCGACTCCACGTTGAGCGCGATCGGGGCCTCCACGGCGGTGCTCGCGCTGGTCGGGCTGTTGTTGTTCCGGGCGTTCGGCTGGTGGTGGGCGGACCGCGTGGTCGCACTGGTCGTGGCCATGGTCGCCGCCGGGGAGGCCTACCGGACCGTTCGCGCGCTGCGCGAACCGTAGTCCCCGCGTCAACGACTCGTGTCCATCCTTGTGCTTTGCCCCCGTTTGGACGAAGATGGCCCGCGGCGCCGGGATCAATTCTGTGAGGAAGGATTGTCTGTGCGTTCGTTGCATCCGCGGATCCCCGCGTCCCGCCTGCCGGCCATAGCGGCCGGAGTAGTAGCCACCCTGATCAGTGCCGCCGCCGCCAACGCCGAGCCGTCAGGGGGAACCAACCTGTCGACTCCGGCGCATACTGCCTACCTCCAGGCCCACGCGCCCGGCGATCACATGGGCTGGGAGATTCCCCAGTCGACCGGGCCTGGCCTGCCCGCGCTGGCCGCGGTGCCCTTTGCCGCCACCGCCAACGCCGCTTCGACAGTCCGCGGGCTCGACGTCAGCGGATATCAAGGCAACGTCAACTGGTCCTCGGTGAAGTCAAACGGGGCCAAGTTCGCCTACGTGAAGGCCACCGAGGGCACCTACTACACGAACCCGTACTTCAGCCAGCAATACGACGGCTCCTACAACGCGGGCCTGATCCGCGGCGCCTACGCCTTTGGCGTACCGAGTTACTCCAGCGGAGCGAGTCAGGCCGACTACCTGGTCAACCACGGCGGTGCCTGGTCGGCCGACGGAAAGACCCTGCCGGGCCTGCTGGACATCGAATACAACCCCAACGGCGCCGAGTGCTACGGGCTCTCCAAGTCCCAGATGGTGTCCTGGATCCGCGACTTCGTGAACACCTACCACGCCAAGACCAGCCGCTGGCCGACGATCTACTCGACCCTGGACTGGTGGAGCACCTGCACCGGTAACTCGGCCGCGTTCGCCAGTAACGACCCGCTGTTCATCGCCCGGTACGCCTCCACTCCGGGCACGCTGCCGGCCGGCTGGAGCTTCTACACCTTCTGGCAGTACGCCGACTCGGGCACGTTCCCCGGCGACCAGGACGTGTTCAACGGCACTCAGGCGCGGCTGGTCGCCCTGGCCACGAACAGCGGCTGACCTAGCACCCTGCCCCTCCAACTCAAAGTGGAGGGGCAGGCCTACAACCCCCAAGCGCAGGTAGGCTTCGCCCATGGCCCAGAGCACGCGTCCCACGCCCCCTGAGATCGATGGTGTCCGCCGCTACCGCACACAGGCCCGCGGCGTCGACTTTCATGTGACTGAGTCCGGTCCCGCCGATGGGACGCCCGTGCTGGCGCTGCACGGCTGGCCCCAGCATCACTACGAGTACCGGGACCTGCTGGCCGACCCGCCCCAGGGGCTGCGGATCATCGCTCTCGATCTGCCCGGATATGGCTGGTCCGGTCCGGCGCCGCACCAGTGGCAGAAGGAAGAGGTCGCCTCAGACGTGCTCGCGCTGCTGGACGCGCTGGGCCTCCAGCGCGTGTACCTGGTCGGTCACGACTGGGGCGGCTATGTCGGCCACCTGCTGGCGCTGCGCGCGCCCGAGCGTTTCCACGCCTACCTGTGCCTGAACA
>JAFMRN010000386.1 GCA_017354065.1 Solirubrobacterales bacterium | reverse complement strand
CCGGACAGCGTCGCGACCGGCGCGGTGACGTCGGGCAGTTCGACCCCGAGGTCCGCGAACGCGGCGACGGCCCGGCGGCGCATCTCGGTCTTGTTCAGCACGTGCAGCGGCGGCCACCAGCGGTAGATCTCCCGGCCGAGGTGCAGGTTCGCCGCCGCGTCCAGGTCCGGGGCCAGTGCCAGGTCCTGGTACACGGTCTCGATGCCGTGCGCCCTGGCGTCGAGCGGGTTGCTGAAGCTCACCGGGACGCCCTTGACGAGGATCTGCCCGCTGTCTGGCCTAATCACCCCGGACAGGGTCTTGACCAGCGTGCTCTTGCCCGCTCCGTTGTCGCCAATCAGCGCCACGACCTCGCCGGGGTAGGCGGTGAAGCTGGCGCCGTCCAAGGCCTGCACGCTGCCGTAGTGCTTGGTCAAGGCACGTGCCTCAAGCAACGGCACGGCAGGTCTTTCAGGTTCAGGCGCCTCAGCCAATGATGTGTCCTCCGCTCGCCGGCAGCTGTTAAACGATACAAGTCCTTTTAATCATGATGCTTGGGCGTACTCATGCCAAGAGGTATTCGGCGGCGGATGGGTTACGGTCCGCGCCCGCCGCGGCCGATCCGGCGGCTGCTGTCTTTTCGTCTTCCGAACGGGGTTCGGCTTGCTGTCCTGGTCAGAACCACCGCCGTACGGTTAGATCCATCAGCCGGTCTCCAGAAGGGGGCAGCAGATGGTGCAGCCCGATCGTCACACTCCCTCCGCGAGATTCACGGCGCTCACGTGGGCGCGCGACCGGTTCGAAGGATCGCTCGCGCAAAGCTTCCTCGCACGGCTGAAGGCGCTGGACTTCGCCGATCAGGCCATGTTGTTCGGCGGGGGCTTGCTGGTCTCGCTACTGCCGTTCGTCATCTTGTTGAGCGCGTTCGCCAGCCAGCGCGTCGACGATGACATCGCGCTGCGCTTGGGGCTGAACCACCAGGCCGCAGGCATCGTGGACGAGCTGTTCACGAACGCGCCGGCCGTGCTGAACGCCGCGACCGCGACCAGCCTTGTGTTCCTGATCGCCGGGATGCTCGCCGTGGCCAGCTCCCTGCAGCAGATCTACGAGAAGGTCTTCCACCAAGCTCACCGGGGCATCCGGGACCTGTACCGTCTTTTGGCCTGGACCGTCCTGCTGTGCCTGACGATTGCGCTGGACAGCTGGGCCGAGCGGCCAGTGAGCAGCGCCGGCGCCGGTGGCTGGCTAGCCCCGCTCGTCACCGTCGCGATTATGACGCCGTTTTTCTGGTGGACGATGCGCTTCCTGCTGGCAGGCCGGGTCCGGTGGTCCACGCTGCTGCCGTCGGCGGTCGCTACCGGGGTCTTCTACGGCGGTCTCGGCGTCTTCTCCAGGTTCTACTTTTCCGCCACGATCGTCTCTGACAGCAAGACGTACGGGACGATCGGCGCGATCTTTGGCATCATGACCTGGTTTATCGCCATCGGGGCGGTGATCATCCTCGGAGCGGTGGCCGGTGCCGTGTGGAACGAGCGCAGGCCGCGCAAGCCAGCTCGCGTGGCGACCAAGCCGCCGGTTGCCCCTCAGGCCGGGTGACGCTGCAGTAGAGCTTCGCCGGTCACAGTCACGGGGGCGCGCGAAGCCGCGCCCGCCCGTCGTGGCAGATCGCTTGGCCATGCGCCAACTATCGTGTCCTGTCACACGCGAACGCTGGATTAACGATTCGGAGTGCCGGGGGACGCGCGGGTAAAATGTGAGTATGAACGCGTTCCGTCAGGTCGAGATGATGCCCCGCTCGCGGGGCTGCTGACGCTGCACGGACGATCGTTTCCGAGGCCCTGCTTACGGGGCCTCGATTCATTTTGCGCGGTCGGAGCCCCGGACT
>JAFMRN010000174.1 GCA_017354065.1 Solirubrobacterales bacterium | reverse complement strand
GAAGCGTGCCGGCGGCCGCGCGGTACTGCGCGTCCGAGTTCAGAGTCAGGGAGGCGTGCAGGAATTCGGCTGCATGCCTGAAGCCCAGCAGCGCCAGGATCTTGTGTGCCACGTGGTTGACGCTGACCCGGAGGTGGTGGGGCAAGGTGAGGGAGAAGCCGTGCGGTGATGACTTGAGGTGGTCGCTGCGGCGTTTCGCCGCGGCGTGACGCAGCAGTGTCAGTACGCGGTGGGCGTCGGCCTGGTTGTGGGGGCTGACTGACAGCCCCGCGTGCAGTCCGGCGAGCGAGCCGCCGGAGAAGGCGAATTTCAGGGGCCCGAGAGCGCCCAGCGCGCTGTCAAGCGTGTCCACCGGTTGTAGTAGGTGAGCTCTAATCGACGGTGCGTAGGACGTCGAGCTGGCTGGTGGGTAGGACCACCAGCCCGACTCGGTTCCCGGCAAGCCGAGCGCGAGCCCTGAGAAGACGCTGAAGTAGTCAAGGACATCCTCGCGGCTGAGCTTCAGCGCGACCGCGCCGGTGGAGTTGGCCGGCAGCGAGCCAACGTCGCTGGCCGCCGAACCGCCCGAGCGCCGGATCCCGTAGGTGATCGCATCAACCGCGATGTGGGCGTCGCCGACCGTCAGCGCGCCGCCCAACACCGCGCTACGCGGCAGCTTGCTCAGATCACGCAGGAACGGCACATCGTGCACGAACGAGCGCGTCGCGCGGTTCCCGACAAGCGAGCCGAGCGCACGGTGCACTTGCAGGTACACGCTGGCCAGCGCGCCTGGCGCGTCCGCGCTGATCCGCTGCCACGCCGGCGTGCCCTTCAGCGTCCGGCCGTGGTAGGAGCTGACCTGCCTGACAGCGCCCGGGGACCCGAGCAGCAGATAGTTGCCGTGAACCGCGCTCGCCCAGCCCCGGTTCGCGCGCTGCTTGTGTGCGGCGGCGGCCCACTTCCGGGCACCTGCGGGGTCGTTCGTCGGGATGATCAGAACCAGCCCCGGTGGCACCTGCCGGTGGGTGGCTACCGGCAGTGTGGTGAACGCCAGGCCAATGCGCTGGCCCAGCCATGGCTGGATCTGGGCCAGGACCGCGCCGTGCCTGGCGAGCGCCTGTTCGGCGGGAGCGAGGAGCTCATGCCACGCGCGGGTGCCTCCGAACTGATCCACGATCCGCTTCAGCGTCGCGACCTGGTGATCATCGGGTTGGATCACGGCGGAGGCGAACATCGTGACGTTTGCCGGCACGGCCCCCGCCGGGTCAAGCTTCGACGCGTTTGATGTGTTGCACCCCGCTATTGCCAACGCTGCTGTGGCAGCGGCGATGAGACTTCCGATTCTCAATCGCATATGACGCGGAGCGTATGCCCCGCGTCAAGTGAACCGCTAATTCAGACCCAGCACGAGCCGGTCACTCGAGCCTGACAGGCCCAGGATCAGATAGTTCAGATGCCCGAGGATCGCTTCGGTCTTGATTGTGCTCGGATCGTTTGACTTGCCCTGCAGCTGGAAGAGCTGGGTGACAAGCTTTTTCAGGTTCCCGAAGTTCAGGAACACCGGCACCTTGGACCCACCGGGAAGCTGGCTCGTGGCGGTCTTGTAGGTGCTGTCCGAGGACAACGGGGATCCGGAGTGCAGGAACGCGTTTGCGTTCTGGAAGCCCATCAGCCCGAGGATCTGGTTACCCGTATGTGTGACGGTGGCGTTGTAACTGGGTGGTGCGCTCAGCGCGAACCCGCCCTTGGCCGGCGTCACATGCACATTGGCGCCCGCCGAGCTGGTGATCTGCTTGCGCAGCAGCCCCAGCAGGTTGTCGGCGGCCTTCTGGTTGTACGGGGTCATGGACAGGCCGACCTGGGGTTTCAGGAACGAGCTGCCGCCGATAGACAGCTGCAGGGGACCCAGGGCCGGGAGGATCGTCTTGGAGATCTGGGTGAGCTTCTGGGTAGCTGCTGCCAAGCCGCCGCCGGTCATCGCGCTCGACTGCGACAGGCCGCTGCTCAGATTGTTGAGCGCGTTCTTTGACATGGTCTGCAGGCTCTTCTGCGAGATGTTCAGCGCGAGTGCCAGGATCGAGCTGCTCGGCAAGCCGGCCACGGTGCTGGCCTTGGCGGCGGAGGCGGAGGCCGACGGTACGTGGTAGGGGGCGAAATCGAGCGTGATCGCCTTACCGGTGGCCGTCAGGCTCATGCCCGCGGCCGCGTCATTGGGGAGCTTCTTGAGCTCGGCCTGCAACGCGGGGCTCTGAAACGCCTGGCCGGCCTGCGGTGATGACTGCATGCCGCTGATGAACTCGTGCATGTTCACGAACCCGGAGCCGAGCGCCTCCGGGGCGGCAAGCGACTTGTAGGCGCTGTTGCCCGTCAGCGTCGGGCCGTGGTTGGACTTGATCGCGTTGACCGCGGCGGGGCCGCCGACAAGCAGGTCGCCACCGTCGACCGCGGTGACCCCGCCGCCTGAGCTGTGCGTCTGCTTGATCGCCTGCTGGAGCTTGCTGGGGTTGCTGGAAGGGATCACTACCGCCGCATCAGCTGGCATCCCGCCGTTGGCGCTCTGGAACTCGGAGGGAACGAACTTTGTGAACGCGAAACCGACGCGCTGGCCTACCTGGGGCAGCACGTTCTTGGTGAAGCTGGGGCTGATCCGTGCGAGTCCGCGCTGCAGCCCAGCGTTCAGCTTGGTCCACGCGGCGGTTCCACCGAACTCGGTGACTATCTGCTTGATGGCGCCCACCTGGCTGCTGTCCGGTTTGACCACCCCGGAGATGTAGAACGCCACATTGGATGGCACCACCGCAGCAGGATCGGCCTTGGACGTGCTTGATCCGCCGCCACAGGCCGACAGTGCCAGTGCCCCGACTACCAGCGCTAACGAAAAGAAAGCTGCGATCCGTGCGTGCATAAAGAAAAGCATAAGGGACTTGCACGCCGATGTGTGCAGTTCCGGTTAGCTGATCAGCATCGTTTCCAGTGATTGGGGATCCGAGGTAGGTGCCTGGCAGGCGAACCGCTCACACACGTACGCGCCCGGGAGCTCGCGGTGGGCCAGCAGCGGGACGGTGTCGGAGGGTTCGCTGCTGCCGGCCAGCACCACGTGGGGCCGGTAACGGCGCCGGACCGTGTCAACCAGCTCAGTGTCGGGCCCGACCAATGCGACCTCACGGACATCGTCTGCCAGGTGGAAGTCAAGTGCGGTCAGCAGGTGTCCCAGGGCATGGGGGTGCCGGGCTGCCAGCGGCCCGTGCGTGGCCAGCACGCCGATCGCCGAGCGCTCATAGTCGGTCGAGCCGGCCAGGCGGGCCAGGCGCAGCAGGCCGAACGCCGCGGCTGAGGAGCCCGACGGGATCGGCGCGTCCTCCAGGTCCTTGCGGCGGGTGACAAAGGCGTCCTGCCCGTCAGGGGTGGTGAAGAAGCCGCCGTTCTCAGCGTCGCCGAAGCGCTTGATCATCTGCTCGGCCGTGTCAACGGCGGCCAGGTACCAGCGTGGCTCGAAGCTCGCCTCATACAGCAGCACGAGCGCCTCCACCAGGTAGGCGTAGTCGTCCAGATAGCCGGGCACATCACCGGTGCGCATCAGCTGCTCACTCGACAACACCAGCGTGGCGGCGCTGCTCGCGGCCTCCAGGTAATCCGCGCGTCCCAGCACCGCGCCCGCCTCCGCCAGGGCCCCGATCGCGAGCGCGTTCCAGGCTGTGATGCGCTTGTCATCCAGCCCGGGACGGACACGCTCGGCACGCGCGCCGTACAGCTTGCAGCGGATCTCCGCCAGACGCTGGGGCCGCGGGCCGTGTGCCTCCAGCACGTTCGCGCCCTCGAAGTTGCCGCGCAGAGACGTGCCGAAGTAGGCGCTGGCCGCGTCGGCCAGTTCCCCACCCAGCGCCGTTCGCAGCTGCTGTTCGGTCCACACGTAGAAACGGCCCTCAACCCCCTCGGAGTCGGCGTCAAGCGCGGAGCAGAAGCCGCCGTCCTCAGCGCGGAGCTCGCGCAGGATGAAATCGAGCGTCTCCGTGCACACCTCGCGGAAGCGGTCCTCGCCGCTGAGCTGCCAGCCGTGCAGATAGGAGCGCGCCAACAGGGCGTTGTCATAGAGCATCTTCTCGAAGTGCGGCACGGTCCAGGTGCCGTCAACCGTGTACCGGTGGAAGCCGCCGCCCACCTGGTCATAGATCCCGCCGGCCGCCATTGCGGACAACGTCGAAAGTGCCATCTCTCGCGCATCCTCGCCTTCATCTGAAGCCCCAACCGCCAGCAGGAACTCCAGCGTGCCGTGGGGCGGGAACTTCGGTGCCCCGCCCCAGCCGCCGTGATCGCTGTCAAAGCTCTGGGACAGGTTGTCCAGCGCCGCGGCGCGGAAATCGCGGTCGACCGGGCCGGGCTGTAGCTGCGCCGAGGCCGTGTTGACTATCGCGCCGGTCAGCTCCGCGGCCTGGTTGTGGACCGCGTCCGGGGTCTCCGACCAGGCCTTGGCGACGGCCTGGAGGACCATCGGCCAGCTAACCAGCCCTTGGCGTTGCTCCGGCGGGAAGTAGGTGCCCGCGAAGAACGGCTCCTGCTCCGGTGTCAGGAACACGTTCAGCGGCCAGCCGCCGTGGCCGGTCATCCGCTGGCAGGCCTCCATGCAGATCGCATCAACGTCCGGGTGCTGCTCGCGGTCGACCTTGATGCAGATGAAGTGCTCGTTCATGTACTCCGCGACGGCGCTGTCCTCAAAGGACTCGTGCGCCATCACATGGCACCAGTGACAGGCCGAGTAGCCGATCGAGACCAGCAGCGGCTTGTCCGCGGAGCGCGCGGCGGCCAGGGCTTCGGGGCTCCAAGACCACCAGTCAACCGGGTTATCGGCGTGCTGGCGGAGGTACGGCGAGGGAGAGGCGGCCAGGCGGTTGGGCATCCACACAGGGTCTCATGCGTGCCGTTGTCAGAACTTGACAACCGCTGCGGATCGCGTCAGCCAGCGATGCGAGAAAGGGACAAATATGGAGCCTTTCGGCCCACGAAGATTCCGGTGTAATGACACACGTAAAACGGGCTTAGCAAGAGATCACAGATGTCGTCGGCGGAATTAGTCCCCACGCCGGATGGCCCCCAGCGCGGTGCCTGCCACAAACAGCGCGATCAGGGCCACGACGATCAGGCAGACCTTCAGCACGTTGGAGTGGACCGCCGCCGCGCCGAAGCAGCCAGCCAGGACCGCGATCAGGGCGCTGGTCTGGGCAGTCGTGCGTCTCACGTCTGCCGCACGTAATCAGCCAGATGCTCCCCGGTCAAGGTCGACCGCGCGGCGACCAGTTCGGCCGGGGTCCCCTCGAACACCACGCGCCCGCCGTCATGCCCGGCCCCGGGGCCGAGGTCGATGATCCAGTCGGCGTGGGCCATCACCGCCTGGTGGTGCTCGATCACGATCACCGACTTGCCGGACTCCACCAGGCGGTCCAGCAAGCCGAGCAGTTGCTCCACGTCGGCCAGGTGCAGGCCGGTGGTCGGCTCATCCAGCACGTAGACCCCG
>JAFMRN010000173.1 GCA_017354065.1 Solirubrobacterales bacterium | reverse complement strand
ATCCAGGCAGAGGTTGCTGGAGCCGACCCGGAGCAGGCCGCGCTGGGCGCTGATCAGGTTCGTGGTGACGGCGCGCTGTTTGGACGAGGACCAGTGCAGCCCGGCCAGCGTGCCCGCCAGCCGGTTCACGGCGCCGCCGCGCTGGCGCACCGCGGTCAGGGTCAGATCCGCGTCGATCTCGTGGCCGAAGTTGGTCATCGCCGCGCGCACGCGAGAGTTGCTGTGCGCGTGACGCAGGTTCGACAGGGCTCCGCCACAACCGTCGCGGACGCCGGAGACCATCGAGCGCTCAGCGCTCTGGGCGGACCCTTCACTCGCGATCAGGCTATTGAGGTAGGTCCGGTAGGCGCCCAGGGCGTGGTGGTCGGCGCCCGCGCTGAGGCTGGTCGCGGCCGCGTAGCCGGCGGGCAACAGCATCGCCACAAGCGCCACGACGAGCACGGCGGTACGGCGTCTATGGCGGAGCGCTGTGAACATAATCTTGCACACGCAGAACGCCCTAAACCGGTGGAAGTTTCGCGGCTGCTCACGCCACTTAGACGGCGTTAATTCAGATGTGCGCCCAACGTCAGCGACAGCGCCTGCTGACCGGGATCGGGCGCAGCGGGTAGGGTGGCGTCACGACCTGGCAGTAGGTGATCCGGCTCGTCCCGGCAACTGCCAGGAACGGGTAGTTCAGCCCACCGGCCGAGACCCGGCAGCTGAAGCGGGAGCCGGCGATCGCATGGCAGTGCGTGCGCTGGTAGGGACCCTTGATGAACCCCTGGCCGGTCTGGCTCCGCATGTAGCCGGCGACCGCGTCGTGCACCGCCGCCGCGGTGCCCGAGCCCGTCAAAGGCGCGGTGTGCGGCGCCTGCTGAGCCGCGACGTTCTCCGCGTCCTGGCGGTTCTCCGCGGCTTGCTGTTGTTTGTTCGCCGGCGCCGGGGTGGCGGTCAGCGGGCTCTGATGGCTGTCCACGAACACCACCACCAGAACCACCAGGGCGGCGAAGACGAGGAACGCCGTCAGGTGGCGCGCCCACATCGGTATTGCGCGCAGCGATGGCATACACCGCGAGGCTATCGGGGAGGACCCCGCAGCGGCCATGTGGCCGCGAGGCGACGCTTGCCCCTGCCAAACTCGGTCCCCAATGGACCTGTCGATCTTCTTTGCCGGCACCGGCGGCTCCCAACCGACGCTGCGCCGCGGCATGCCCGGAGCCGTGATCCGGCGTGGCAGTGACCGGATCCTGATCGACTGCGGGGAGGGGACCCAGCGCCAGCTGGTCCGCTCGGTCGGCCTGGCCGAGCTCGATGAGGTGTTCATCACACACCTGCACGCCGATCATTGGCTGGGGCTGCCGGGCCTGTTGAAGACCTTCGACCTGCGCGGACGCGAGACCCCGCTGACCGTGCACGGCCCGCGCGGGCTGGCGGAGCTGATCTCCGACGTGACCAAGCATTCGGGCCGGGTCAGCTACCCGCTGCACGTCAACGAGGTGCAGCCCGGTGAGGTGATCGAGCGCGACGGTTATGAGATCGCCGTGGTCCCGGTTCAGCACCGCGGCACCTGTTACGCCTACGTGCTCTACGAGCTCGAACGGCCGGGCGTGTTCGATCCCGCCGCGGCGCGCGCCAGAGGCGTCCCGGAAGGCCCGGCATGGGGCAGGCTCCAGCGCGGCGAGACCGTCGACGGGGTCAGCCCCGCGGATGTCATGGGTCCGCCGCGTCCCGGCCGCAAGCTGACCTTCTCCGGGGATACCCGCCCGTGTGAGGCGCTGGAGATCGCGGCCCACGGCAGCGACGTGCTGGTGCATGAGGGAACCTTCGGCATCGAGGACGCCGAGCGCGCGCATGAGACCGGGCATTCAACCGGCACGCAGGCCGCGGGCCTTGCGCGGGCGGCCCAGGTGAAGCTGCTGGCGCTGAACCACATCTCGATCCGCTACTTGCCGCGCGTGATCCGCGACGAGGCCCGTGAGATCTTCGCCAACACGGTCGTCCCGCGCGACTTTGACGTGATCGACGTGCCGCTGCCTGAGCGCGGCGAGCCGGAGCTGATCCGCTGGGAGGACCAGCCGGCCGAAGCCTCGCTCGGCTCGGCTACCTAGCCGACCGGAGGCACTGCTAGGCTCCGCCGCACAGTCGCCTTTAACCCGGCCCCGTGAGGCCAGGAAGGAACAGCTGCAGTGCCGAAGCCGACGGTCGTACTCGACCGCGATGACATGCGCCGCACGCTTGTGCGGATCGCCCATGAGATCGTCGAGAAGAATCCCGGCGGCGTTCAGAAGAACCCTGGCGCGGGCGGGAACAGCATCGCGTTGGTCGGCATCCACCGCCGCGGCGCGATCCTCGCCCAGCGGCTGCACGCGCAGCTGACCGAGCTGTCAGGCGGCGACGTACCGCTCGGGGACGTCGACATCAGCTTTTACCGCGACGATCTGGCACTGCGCCGCGCCGCCCCCGAGGTTCTCGCCAGCCACGTCGAGTTCGAGCTCGAGCAGCGCACCGTCGTGATCGTCGACGACGTGCTCTACACCGGGCGCACCGTGCGCGCGGCGATCGATGCGATCTTCGACTACGGCCGGCCGGCGAAGATCCAGCTGGCGGTGCTGGTCGACCGCGGCCACCGCGAGCTGCCGATCCGGCCTGACTACGTGGGCAAGAACCTGCCGACAGCCCAGGACCAGCGCGTCAACGTGCGCGTCCAGGAAGTCGACGGCGAGGACCACGTGGCGATCGCCCCGGTGAGCGGATGAGCCATCTACTGTCGATTGAGGACCTCGACCGCGCCGGGATCGAGCGAATCCTCGACCGCGCCGAGTCCTTCGCCGAGGTCTCCGGTCGCGAGATCAAGAAGGTGCCGGCATTGCGTGGCCGCACGGTCGTGAACCTCTTCTACGAGTCCAGCACGCGGACCTCATCGAGCTTCGAGCTGGCCGCCAAGCGGCTGTCAGCTGACGTGGTCAACATCCGCGCGGCCGGCTCCGCCGTCGACAAGGGCGAGTCCCTGCGCGACACCGTGCAGACCCTGTCGGCGTATGACCCGGCGGCGATCGTGATCCGCTCACCGCACGCCGGTACCGCCGCGCTGGTGGTGCCCTGGACCGACGCGGCCGTGATCAACGCCGGGGACGGCAAGCACGAGCATCCGACCCAGGCGCTGCTTGACGTGTTTACGCTGCGCCGGCGGCTCGGCTCGCTCGAGGGCCTGAACATCTGGATCGTCGGCGACGTCACGCACTCGCGCGTCGCGCGCTCGAACATCCTCGCGTTCGGAGGGATGGGCGCAAAGGTCACCGTCGCCGGTCCGCCGACGCTGCTGCCGCGCGGGATCGAGCAGCTCGGCGCGGCAGCGACCCCGAGCCTCGAGCGCCTGCACGAGGCTGACGTCGTCTACGTGCTGCGGATGCAACAGGAGCGGATGGAATCGGCCTACATCCCGACCCTGCGCGAGTACGCCCAGCGCTACCAGATCAACAGCGCGCGGCTGCGCCCCGGCCAGCTGCTGATGCACCCCGGCCCGGTCAACCGCGGGCTCGAGCTGTCCGGTGAGGCGATTGACTCCGACGTCTCCCTGATCGGCTCCCAGGTGCAGGCGGGAGTCGCCGTGCGGATGGCCGTGTTCTATGAGCTGCTGACGGTGCCGGCATGAACAAGCTGTTCCAGAGAGCCGGTCAAACCGCTGAGCTGCTGATCGCCGGCGCGCACGTGCTCGACCCCCG
This sequence comes from Solirubrobacterales bacterium, assembly GCA_017354065.1. Classification (GTDB taxonomy): domain Bacteria; phylum Actinomycetota; class Thermoleophilia; order Solirubrobacterales; family Solirubrobacteraceae; genus Palsa-465. The sequence continues at coordinate 1,807 of JAFMRN010000173.1, read as the reverse complement.
CAGCGGGATCGACGGCCCCCACGACGTGCTGATCAAGCACGGGCAGATAGCCGAGATCTCGCCGCCGGGCAGCACCGGCACCGCCGAGCGCACGCTCCAAGCGCACGGCAAGCACCTGTTCCCGGGTTTCGTCGACCCGCACGTGCACCTGCGCAGCCCCGGCCAGGAGTACAAGGAGGACATCGCCTCAGGCAGCGCCGCGGCCGCCGCGGGGGGCTTCTGCCAGATCATCGCGATGCCGAACACGACGCCGACGATCGACGCGCTGCCGGTGCTCGAGTCGGTTATCGCGCAGGCACAGAGAAGCGCCGTGATCCCGACCGGCGTGCTCGCCTCGATCACCGCCGGGCTGGCCGGAGCGGAGCTGACCGAAATGGCCGCGCTGGCCGACGCCGGCGCGCTCGGCTTCACAGATGACGGCAAGCCGCTGACCTCCGCCGGGATGCTGCGCCGCGCGCTCCAGTACCAGCGCCTGTCAGGCGGCGTGATCGCGCTGCACGAGGAGGATCCGACGCTGTCCGGTGCGGGCGTCATGCATGAGGGGCCGGTCTCGGCGCGGCTGGGGCTGGCCGGGATCCCGTCAGTCTCAGAATCGACGTTCGTCGCCCGCGACGCCGCGCTGGCGCTGTTCGAGGGAGCCGCGATGCACTTCCAGCACCTGTCCGCCAAGGAGTCGGTGGCTGCCCTGGCGGCCGCCTCAAAGGCGGCCGAAAATCTTGGCGCCCGGATCAGCGGTGAGGCCACCCCGCACCATCTGACGCTGACCGATGAGGCCGTATACAGCCTCGACAGCCGCTTCAAGATGAACCCGCCGCTGCGCGCCGAGGAGGACCGCCAGGCCGTGATCGACGGGCTCCGCTCCGGGGTGATCGCCTGCATCGCGACCGATCACGCGCCCCACGCGCGGCATGAGAAGGAGCAGCCCTTTGAGCAGGCCCCGATGGGCACCACCGGCTCAGAGACGGCCTTCAGCGCGATCTACACCGAGCTCGTGAAACCCGGGGTGCTGACGCTGGAGCTCCTGATCGAGCGGATCACCGCGGGCGGCGCGCTGTACGGGCTGGAGATCCCGCGGATCGAGACCGGCCAGACCGCCAACCTGACGCTGGTGGACCTTGAGGCAGACTGGGTTGTGGGCCAGGACGGCTACGTGTCGCGCTCTGGGAACTGCTGCTTTGAGGGGCGCCGGCTGAACGGGGTGGTCGAGCTGACGCTCGCCGCAGGACAGCTGGTGTACGAGTCATGAGCTACGTGTTGCTCGAGGACGGAACCCGCTTTGACGGGGAGGCGTGCGGGGCCGACGCGCACGCGGTCGGGGAGATCGTCTTCACGACGTCCATGTCCGGCTACCAGGAGGCGATGTCAGACCCCAGCTTCGCCGGCCAGCTGATCACCTTCACCTACCCGCAGATCGGCAACTACGGGGTCGCTCAGAGCGCGATGGAGTCGACGCAGATTCACGCGCGCGCCGCGATCATGCGCGCCGCCGTCGACCACCCGGACGCCCCGGGATCGGAAGCCGGCTGGCTGAGCTGGCTGCGCGCCCACGGCGTTCCCGCGATCAGCGGGGTCGACACGCGCGCGCTGGTGCGCCACATCCGCGACGCCGGCGCGATGCGCGGCGGGGTCTTCCCGGAAAGCGTAAGCGAGGATCGGGCGCGGGCGCTGATCGCCGATGAGCCCGCGATGGCCGGGCGCGACCTGGCCAGGGAAGTCACCGTCGGCGGTGCTCTTTGTGAATCGAGCACCGCCGGAGATGGCGCTGCGCAGGTCCGGATCGCGATGCTCGACACCGGGGTGAAGAACT
>JAFMRN010000385.1 GCA_017354065.1 Solirubrobacterales bacterium | reverse complement strand
GAAAACTCACTCTGAGCAGGGAAAAAGCGGCTGGAGGGTAGGGGTGGCCCAAAGCCGAGATAAACGGTAGGTATGAAGGTCAACTGAAGGCGACCGATGCTCCTTTCAAACTGGAGGTTCGGCCGCTATGCTCGCGAAACACCTGGGGGGAGACGAGCGGTGGCCCTTGCCATTTTTCGCAACCGGCCGGCGCGAGTTCGCGCGCTGTCTGACCCCATACCCGACCTAGGAAGACATGACTGGAACTACCCGTACGCCCTGGAAGGCAATCCTTGCCCCGTACACGGAGCCATGCGCCCGGCGCGGGAGTGCGGCGATAGTCACCTCGGTGCTGCCATACCTGGCGCTGACCGTGGCGATGTATCTGCTGTACACGATCTCACCGCTGCTGTCGCTCGTGCTGTTGCTCCCCGCGGCAGGGTTCCTGGTCAGGACGTTCGTCGTGTTCCATGACTGCGCCCACGGGTCGCTGCTGCCCTCCCGGCGTGCGAACGCGATCTTCGGGAACATCCTCGGCGTGCTGGTTCTGGCGCCGTACGCGGCCTGGCGCCATGAGCACGCCGTCCACCACGCGACCCACGGCGACCTGGACCGTCGCGGCACGGGCGACGTGGAAACGCTCACCGTGCGGGAGTACAACGAGCGCGGCTGGGGCGGGCGGTTCGCCTACCGCGCCTTCCGCAACCCACTGATCATGTTCGGGCTGGGCCCGATCTTCGCGATGATCATCCGTCCGCGGCTGATCAGCGCGGACATGCGGCCGCGGATCCGCAACAGCATCCTCGCCAACGACTTGGCCCTGGCCGTCGTCGGTGTTGCGGTCGGCTGGCTGTTCGGCTGGTGGCAGCTTCTGATCATCTGGCTACCGACGGCGATGATCGCCGGCGCCGCCGGAATCTTCCTGTTCTACGTGCAGCACCAGTTCGAGGACGCCTACTGGGAGCGCGGCGATGACTGGAGCTACTACGACGCGGCGCTGCGCGGCAGCTCATACCTGAAGCTTCCGGCGATCCTGAACTTCTTCAGCGCCAACATCGGCTTCCACCACCTGCACCACCTGAACGCCCGGATCCCGTCTTACCACCTGCCCGAGGCCCACCGCTCAAGCCCGGACTTCGCCAAGGTTCCGACGCTGACGATGCTCGATGGCGTGCGCTGCGTGCGTTACAAGCTCTGGGACGAGCAGAGCCGGCGGATGGTCGGATTCGCCGAAGCGCGCGCGAGTTTGCGCGCCGGGCAGGCCGCAACGGCCTGATCTTGAGGGTGCCGGAGCGGCCATGTGGCCGCGGAGGCGGGCCCCTCACCCATCTAGCTGAGCAGCTCGGCCGGCGGCTCGCCGGCCAGCAGCCACCCGTTGTCGACCCGCTGAACCAGACCGCGATCAGCCAGCTCGGCCAGTGCCGTCGTGATCGTCGGGCGCCGTGAGGCGACGAGCTCAGACAGCACATTGTGGGTCAGCTTCACGGGCAGCAGCACGCCGTCTGAGCGCATCTTGCCCCACTTGGCCGCCATCTGCCAGAGGATCAGATACACGCGGGTGTCCACGCGTGTGTGGGAGGCGATCGCCATGTTGAAGGACAGCTCGCGGTTGCGCTGGAGCACGCGGTCAACCAGCTCGACACCGAGCTCCGGGAACTCGGACAGCGCCTCCGTGAAGCTGTTGTCCAGCAGCGCGATCTTCATGTCTGACATAGCGCGCCAGTCGAATTTGCCCCAGTCTCCCCACAGTGCCGAGTGCGACCAGGGTTTGATCACGTCGCCGGGGCCGAGCAGGAACACAGAGCGGCGATCCCCGACGCTGAAGCCGCGCAGCACGATCCCGTCGAGGATCAGGAACCCCAGGAAGCCGGGCGGGGCCTCAGCCGGGGGCGACCAGACGCCGGCGCGCACGGCCAG
>JAFMRN010000384.1 GCA_017354065.1 Solirubrobacterales bacterium | reverse complement strand
AAGGCCGCACCCGCGATCGAAGCGTTAGGACTTGGCCTTCGGGGTGTGGGCCTGCACGAAGGTGCCCTTCGGGGTCTGGATCACCGACGCGCGCTGGCCGGCGGTGACCTTCGACAGCGACGCCTGCTGGCCGTTGTCCTTGACCTTGGCGTTCGCCGGAACGTTGAGGGTGACCGTCTTGTAGGTCTTGTTCTTTGTGCCCTCACGCAGGGTCAGCTGCTGGCCGTTCACCGACTGCACGAAGCCACGGTTGAACTTGACCGTCTGGGGGCCGTTCTTGGTCTCCACCACGGCGGTGCCTTCCACGGCGCGCCCGGCGATCCCCTTGTGGCCGCCCTTGCCCTTGGCCTGCTGCTGGTGGGCCGGGGGCGTGGTCGGAGTGGTCGAGGTCGCAGCGCCGGCGGTGCTGATCGCGCTGGCGCCGGCACCGGCCACCAGGCAGCTGGCGCCCACCGCGACGGTCTTCCAGTTCTTACGGGTTGAGAGTGACATGCAGCCTCCTTGGCTTGGTTGGTTGCTGAACTGAGAATCGGCGCCGGCCAGAAGCCGACCGTGAGAGAAAGGTCAGCTGCATGTAAAACCTGGCGGCGGCCGCCCTAGGATGGCCCTGTGACCGAGCTGATCATCGTCGTCGAAGATGACGCGCACCTGGGCGCGCTGATCCTGAACTACCTGCAAAGCGCGGGGTTCTCCACCGTGTGGGTGCGCTCGGGGGAGGAGGCGCTGAGCGAGCTCGAGCGACATCCAGTGCGCCTGGTGGTGCTGGACATCGGATTGCCGGGGATGGACGGGTTCGAGCTCTGCCGGCGGATCGACGGGCGGGTTCCGGTGATCATGGTCACCGCGCGGGACGAGGTCCAGGACCGGATCGGCGGGCTGGAGCTCGGCGCTGATGACTACGTGCCCAAACCGTTCTCACCGGGTGAGCTGGTGGCCCGCGTGAAGGCCGTACTGCGCAGGGCCGGCCCGGAGGGGCCGGACCCGAAAACCTCGACGCTCGGGCCGGTCACCGTCGCGCACGACAAACGCGAGGTACGCGTCGGCGACCAGCCCGTGGAGCTGACCCAGCGCGAGTTCGACCTGCTTGAGCACCTGCTGCTGAACGCCGGCCGGGTCGTCACCCGCGAGCAGCTGCTCTCAGAGGTCTGGGGCTTTGAAGCGATCGGCGAGACACGCACCGTCGAGGTCCACGTCGCGCAGTTACGCAAGAAGCTCGGCTCCCCGGAGCTGATCCAGACCGTGCGCGGAATCGGCTACAAGGCCGTGGCTTGAGGCTGCGCCACCGCGTATTCGCCTACGTCGCAGCGGCGGCGCTGGCCTCATGCCTGTTCTCCGTGGTAGTCGCGGTCGTGCTGGTCCGCAACCGGATCTCGGCTCAGCGCAGCAGCCAGCTCTCACAGGAGGCCGGTGCGATAGTCGCAAGCGGGGAAGCGCTGCACGGCCAGCACGTGTTCCTTGAGGTCGGCGGCCGGATCCGCGTGCTGCCGGGGCCGCAAGGCCGGACGATCCTGCGCCAGGTCCCCGACCACGGGTCGACTACCGGTGAGGTGTCGCTGCCAAAACGCCGCCTGCTGTACGCCACCGCGGACACCGCCGGCGGCCGGGTGGTGGTGGTCCGAGCCGCCCAGCTAGCCTTCGCGGACTGGCGGCCGTTCCTCGGAATCCTGTTGCTGGCCGGGGCCGGCGGCGCGGTGCTTGCCGCGTTCTTCTCGTTGCTGTTGGCGCGCCGGCTCAGCGCCCCGATCCATGATCTGGCGGAGGCCACGACGCGGCTCGCCGCAGGGGAGGGGGACGTTCAGGTCACATCCCGCGGAAACGATGAGCTCGCCGAGCTGGCGGACGCCTTCAACCGGATGTCGGCCGACCTGGCCGCCGCGCGCGCGGCCCAGCAAACGTTCCTGGAGTCCGTCAG
>JAFMRN010000383.1 GCA_017354065.1 Solirubrobacterales bacterium | reverse complement strand
CGGCGAGCGACACCAGCCGGTCGGTGATCGGCTGGCCCGCGACGCGCTGCCGGATCTGGGAGGCGACCTTCTCGCAGCGGTCCGCCAGCTCCTCGAGCCGCGCGGCCGCCGTGCGCTTGGCAGCCGCTCCACGGCCAACCGCCCGGCGCTTGGCAGCGACAGCGAGCTTCCGGGCTTCTTTGATCGACTGCTCGAGCAGCTCGCCGGTCTGCTCGGTCAACGCCAACACCTCGGCTTTGGCCTCGCCGGACCGCCGGCGGATCGTGCGCGTCAGCGCCCTGAGCTTGCGCCCCAGCGACCGCGACCGGTCCCGCACCCGAGCCTTGCGTTCGTTGACCAGCCCGGCGAGCTTCTTGGCTTCCCGCGCGAGCACCCTCACACCGTGGGAGGCGAGATCGGCGTCGGTCGGATATTTCACGTCCGCCTCCACGACGGTCGAGTCGACCCGCACCGCCCGCGGGCGAAACCGCTTCTCCCGGACGGCGGTCTCGATCAACGCGCGCGTCAGCTCGCTCACCGCCTCCGCGCCGATCCGCCGGGTCAGCTTGCGCACCGTCGACTCGTCGGGCACCCGCTCCCCGAGACTGATCCGGCAAAAGCGGCGCAGGTGAATCGAGTCCGACACCTCCGCCACCAGCACCCGATACCCCCACCGGTAGCGCGCCTTCAGCACCATCAACCGCACATAAGTCTCCATCGCGATCGTCGGCCGACCGTCCGTCAACACCGCCCGGCCGGTGTCCACGACCTCTTGGCGCCAGCGCTCCAACAGCACCATCATCAACTCCGGATCGCTCAGCACCCGGTCCAGCTCCGCCAGATCCGCCGGCAGCTCTTTGACCTCGACCGGCAACGACTCGTCCCACAAGCTCTCCGCCTGCGGCGCCCACAACGTCAGCACGCACACCTCCGATATCGACCTCAAACCCGCTCACTTGCAGGCAATCCTCACTGTCAGGTCGGACGGAACCCCCGTGCCGCCGCCCTCACTTTTTCCTCAGGAAGTAGCTAGTTGAGGAAGTCCATCAGCGAGGACTGGACGATGTTGGCGCCCGCCTTCAGCGCGGCGGTGAAGGCCGCCTGCTCGTTGGAGAAGGTGGTCACGGCCTGGGCCATGTTGACGTCCTCGTCATTGGACAGCGCTGCGGTGTCTGAGGCCTGAAGCCCCTGGAGCCGCGTCCCGGCGAGCGTCAGGCGGTTCTGCGTGGCGCCGACGTCGGCCTGGAGCTGCTCGAGGCTCGAAAGGCTGTTCTGCAGGTTGGTCAGCTGATTGCCCGACAGGTCGGCGACGCCGGCGGAGTTGCCGCTGCGCATGTCGGAGGCGATGGTGCGCAGCGTGTCCAGCAGCTTCCCGTCGGCGGCGCTCGTGCCGCTGCCCAGCAGGCTGGAGATGTCGACGTTGACCTGGAGGTTGGAATTGGGGCCGATGGTGCGCGTGATCGCACCGGTGTTGCCCTGGAAGGTGTCGCCGGTCGCGCTGGAGTAGGGCGCCGTCCCGGTGGCGGTGCCGCTGAAGATGTACTGGCCGTTGTACTGGGCGTTGGCCTCCTGCTTCATCGCGTCGGCCAGCTGGTCGATCTCGTCGGCGGTGGCCGAGAGATCGGTGGAGGACTCGACGCCGTTGGAGGCCTGCACGGTCAGCTCCTGCGCGCGCTGGAGCATGCTCATGACGTTGGTGAGCGAGGTGTCGGCGGCCGAGGCCCATGCCGTGCCGTCGTTGACGTTCGACTGGTAGTTGCTCAGGTTCGCCATGTCGTTCTTGAGCTGAATGGCGAGACTGGCGCCATAGGGGTCATCCGAGGGCTGGTTGATCCTCAGCCCCGTCGAGAGCTGCTCCTGGGTGGTGGCCAGCTGGTTCTGGACGCTGTTGATGTTGGCCAGGACCCCGGCGGTGGTCATCTGCGTGGTGATGCGCATGGC
>JAFMRN010000031.1:474-13533 GCA_017354065.1 Solirubrobacterales bacterium | reverse complement strand
GGGCCCCTCCACCAAATCCCCGGCCGGGCCCGCCCCTGCCCCTCCTAGCGTCCGGCGACCGTCGCGCGCCGCCGCACCAGGGAGTCCATGACCAGCGCCAGCACCAGGACTATGGCCGTGACGATGTCCTGAATCGCGGTGGAAACGCCCATCAGCCCGAGGCCGTTGAACACGGCGGCAATCACGACCCCGCCGAGCAGCGCGTTCATGATCTTGCCGCGCCCGCCGAACAGGCTGGTGCCGCCGATCACCGCTGCCGCGACCGCGAACAGCACGAACTGGCCGCCGTTGATGTCGATCGACATCGAGCCCTGGTTGGAGGCATAGATCAGACCCGCGAGACAGCCTGTGACACTGGAGAGCACAAAGCCCAGCATGGTGATCCACTGCACCTTGATCCCCGCGCGGCGCGCCGCTTCGGGGCTGTTGCCGACCGCGTAGATGTAACGGCCGGTCCGGGTCCGTGACATGAACCAGGACGCGACCAGCATCACCGCCAAGACGAACGGGATCACCCACGGCATGCCGCGGATCGCGACCGCGGTCAGTGACTGGTTGGAGTTGCAGATCAGCATCAGCACGATCCCCGCGACCGCGGCCGCGCCGATCCCCAGCAGCGTCACGCCCAGCGGTGCGGTCGTAAGGCCCTGGGCCCGGCGTGAGCGCGAGCGTGCGAGCGCATAGGCGGCGTAGGCCAGAACGCAGACGATCATCACGATCCACCCGAGCGTCGGGGTCATGTGGCTGTTGACCAGCTTGTAGATCGGGCTGTTGTTGTCGATGTTGATGACCCCGCCGACAGCGGTCTTGTCAGCGTTGGCTATCTCCTCCATCAGCCCGTTGAAGGCCAGGTACCCGCCGAGCGTGACGATGAAGGACGGCAGCCCGAGCTTCGCGACCAGCAGGCCCTGGAGCCCGCCGAGCAGCGCCATGGCGAATAGCCCGCCGAGCACGCCCACCCACCAGGGCAGGTTCACCGGCGAGGCGATCAGCTCGGTGATGATGAACGCCCCGACCCCGGCGCCGTACCCGACTGACAGGTCGATCTCAGACAGCAGCAGCACGAAGATCTCGGCCGCGCCGAACATGATGAAGATCGTCGCCTGGACCAGCAGGTTGACGAGGTTCTGGGCGGTCAGGAACTGTGAGCGCTCCAGCTGGAAGAAGATCACAATGGCGATCAGCCCGATCAGTACCGGCAGCGCCCCGGACTCGCCGTTCTTGATCTTCGCCAGCTGCGCACGGCCGTACTCGGACAACGACCCCGCCAGCACCTCGGGTGCGGCGGTGGTCAGCTGCTCATCAGACAGCGCGCGTTCTTGTTCAACCGAGGTGCTCATCATGCAACCGCCTTACTGACGGATCCGGTGGTCATGTACTCGACCGCGCTGGCGCGGTCGAACTCGGCCGCGGGACCGGCGACCACCAGGTGGCCCAGGTACAGCACCGCAATCCGATCGGCGACGGCAAACACGTCGTTGAGGTTGTGGGACACGACGATCACGGCCACGCCGCGCTCGGCCAGCGTCTTGATCAGGTTCAGGACCATCGTGGTCTGGGCGACGCCCAGCGCCGCGGTCGGCTCGTCCATGATCACCAGCTGGGCCTCTGCCATCACGGCCTTGGCGACTGCCACCGACTGGCGCTGGCCACCGGACAACGACTCGACCGGCTGGCGGATCGACTTGACGGTGGTGACCGACAGCTCCGCCAGCGTCTTGGACGCGGCTCGCTCCATCGAGGGTTCGTCCAGGACCCCGCGCCGGACAGGCTCGTGACCGAGGAACATGTTCTGGACGATGTCCAGGTTGTCGCACAGGGCGAGGTCCTGGTAGATCGTCGTGATGCCGAGCTCCTCGGCGTCACGCGGACCGTGCAGGCGCACCTCTTTCCCCTGCCAGAGGATCTGGCCGGAGTCCTGGGGCCAGAGGCCGGAGACGGTCTTGATCAGCGAGGACTTGCCGGCACCGTTGTCACCAATCAGCGCGGTGACCTGGCCGGAGGGTATGTCGAAGGTCACATCGTTCAGGGCCTGAACCGGCCCGAAGCGCTTGGACACTCCGCGAAGACTGAGCAGTGTTTCTGTCATAAGCGTGTTTCCCGGTAGAACGGTCCGCGCGGCCGGAGTGCCCCCATCACCCCTGGCCGCGCGGCCGTCAGCTCAGGAAATTCCGTTCTTCTTGCACTCCGTGGCGTATTGACCCGCGCACAGCTGCTTGGCCGGCACGAACTTGTCCTTGATCACCGTCTTCTCAATGTCCTTCGAGGTGATCCAGTGGGAGGGCAACAGCACGGAGGGAACCTTCGCGCCGTTCGCCGGGTTGATGCTCGTGCCGTTCAGCAGGCTCGGCGGGGCGGTCTTGCCGGCGCGCAGGTAGACGGCCAGCGCGACGGCCGCCTCGGCCTCGCTGTAGACGGGCTTGTACACCGTCCCGCACTGGTAGCCGCCGAGCACGTTCTGCAGGCCCGTCAGGGTCGCATCCTGGCCTGAGACCGGGAACTGATGGGGCTTGACCCCGTGGCTCTTCAGGTAGGTAATGATCGGCGCGGCGTTCTCATCGTTCGGAACCAGCGCAGAGTTGGCGCTCTTGTGCGCCGTGTAGGCCTGCTCGAACTCGGTCTGGGCGACGTTCGGCGTCCACGTGCCGGCCGTGTTCGCGGCCAGCTTGTAAGCGCCGGACTTGATCTTCGGTGCCAGCTCGTCGGTGTAGTAGCCCTTGTAGAACAGCGCCGAGTTGTTGTCCGTCGGATCGCCGCGCATCACGATCACGTTCGGATTCTTCACGCCCCAGGACTTCACGCAGGTGTTGAAGCCCTGCCCGATCAGCTGCCCGATGTGCGTGTTGTCAAATGACACGTACGGGTCGACCGGCGCGTTCTTGCCGGTGACCAGACGGTCGTAGTCGATGACCTGTACACCGTGTTGCTTGGCGTACTGCTCGACGTGCAGGCCGGTACCGGAGTCCTCCGGGTCGATCAGCAGGACGGACGCCCCGTTGGTGATGTCGGCCTGTGCGTCTGAGAGGAACGTCTGGTCCGAGTTCTCACCGTTCTGGACGATGATGTCCGATGCCGGGACGCCGGCGTCCATCGCCGCCTTCTTGATCATCGGCTGGTCGAACTCCACGTAGCGGGTGGAGCTTGTGGTGTCGGGCATGATCGCCGCGATCTTGCCCTTTCCGCTGGCGCCGAGGCTCTTCAGGCTCGACATCTTGGAAAAGCTGTTGTCAAGGCTGACGGCCGAGATCGCCGGGCCGCTTGAGCCACCTGATGACGACCCGGCTCCTGAGCCGGTGCTGGTGTTGGACGAACTGCCGCAGGCGGCAGTCCCCAGGGCGACTGCGACGGTGGCGACCACCGACGCTGAGCGCACCTTGCCTGTAGACAAGTGCACGGGTTTTCTCCTCCTCTCCAACGGCGACTGATGCCGCCGCGTTAACTCCTCGCCGGCGACGGTATGCCTCGCACCGTAAAACAGGTATTAACAACCCGCGCGGAGCCATAAACAAACCATAAATCGGCTGGTCTATGCGGGGAATCTGTAGCCCGCGCGCGGCTCTGTACGGATCAGCTCCTCGGAGCCGAGCTTGGCCCTTAACCGGCCTACGTAGACGCGCACGTACTCGGTCTCGGTCTGGTAGGCGGGCCCCCAGACGCGGCGCAGCAGGTGGGCGTGGCTGAGCAGCTTGCCGCGGTTGGTGACCAGCTCGCGCAGCAGCGCGAACTCGGTTGGGGTGAGGTGCACCGGCTGTTCGGCACGAAGTACCTCCTGGCGGGCAAGGTCGATCGTGACGTCGCCGACGCTGATCAGGGCGGCGTCGGGCTCGCCCGGCGCGGGGCGCGTGCGCCGCAGGGTCGCCGTGATCCGCGCCAGCAGCTCCTCCACGCTGAAGGGCTTAGTCATGTAGTCATCAGCGCCCATGTTGAGCGCGTTGACCTTGTCACGCTCGCCGCCGCGCGCCGAGACGACGATCACCGCGACGTTTGAGCGCTCGCGGATCCCGCGGCACAGCTCCAGCCCGTCGGCGTCGGGCAGCATCAGGTCCAGCAGCACGATGTCCGGCGACTCGGTCTCGAGCAGCCGGATCGCGTCGCGGCCGTCGGTCGAGACGACGGTGTCATAGCCGCGGACCGCCAGGTTCGAGCGGATCAGGTCGACGATGTTGGGGTCGTCCTCGACGACCAGCGCACGCGTGGAGCTAGACATGCGAGGGAACCTCAGCGTCGGCGGGCAGGCTGATCCGGAAGGTGGTGCCGGGGCCGGGCGCGAGCTCCAAACTGCCCCCGTGAGCCTCGATGATCCCGCGCGCGATGTTCAAGCCCAGGCCGGCCCCGGAGGTGCGCGAGTGCGAGCGGTGCTCGGCGTCAAAGGGGTCGCCGGCCACACCGGCGCCGTCATCGGCGACGGTGATCGCGATCCGGTCGGCGCCCTCCTGGAAGGCCCGCACCTGCACCCGCGTATCCGGGCCGTTGTGCTGAAACGCGTTGCCGATCAGGTTCACGAAGACCTGCTCCAGGCGGTCGTGGTCGGCCCACAGCGGCCGCGCGTCGGCGTCGACGCTGACCGCCGCACCCCAGTCCTCCGGCAGCACGGCGACGGCCGCGTCGATCACCAGCGGCAGCTCACACCAGTCCGGGGTCAGGCGCATAACGCCGGACTCGATCGCCGAGAAGTCGAGCAGGTCGTCTACCAGGCGCCCAAGCCGGGCCGACTCCGTCGCGATCCTGTCCAGGAAGCGCTGCTTGGACTGGCGGTCCCAGTCCACATCGGGCGCCGCGAGGCTGGTGGCATAGCCGCGGATCGCGGTCAGCGGCGTGCGCAGCTCGTGGCTGAGCCGCGACAGGAACTCGCGCTGTAGTTCCTGTGAGCGGCGCATCGCCGAAGCTTCACGGTGGGCTATCGCCGCCTCCTCACCGAGCAGCGCCGCGACCTCCTCGCGCTCTGCGTGGGCGACCGGCAGCGACGCCGCGACCCGGCCGTGCGCCAGCACTACGACCTGATCGGCCAGCCGGAAGATCTGCTCGATGTCCCGGGTGACCAGCACCACCGCGATGCCCTGCTGGCGGGCCTCATGCAACAGCCTGTCGACGGTCGCTGAGGCCAGCGCGCCGAGGTTGGCGGTCAGGTCGTCAACGATCAGCAGCCCGGGGTTGCGGCCCAGCGCCATGGCGAGTGCCAGCAGCCGCTGGTGGGCCAGGCTGAGGCTCGCGACCGGTGCGGTCGTATCGCTGATCGGGATCCCGAGCCGCGCCAGCTCACGCGCGGCCGCCGCGTGGAAGTGCGACTCCGAGCGCATGTGGCGCTCGCGGCCGAGCATCAGGTTGGCGGCGACATCGAGCTCGTCACAGAGCTCCAGGGCCTGGTAGACGACCGCGACCGAACCGTCGCAGCGCACGGAGCCGGCGCTCGGCGTCAGATCGCCGGCGATCACCTCCACCAGCGCGCTCTTCCCCGCCCCGGGCTCGCCTGACAGCGCGACCAGCTCACCGGCCTCGACGTGGAGATCCACGTCACACAGCACGTCGGGCGCGTTTGGAAACGACACGCTGAGGCCTGTGATGTTCAGCACAGTCCGAGCTTAGCTTCTGACGGCTGGCGGGCTGGCGGCTTTGAGCTCGCCAGCCCGGTGCGGCGACGCCTCAGGCCCGCAACTGGCGCTCGCGCGCGATCCGCACGGTCCTGACCACTTCCTCGGGATCACTGGTGCGCACCAGCATCTCCAGGTCGCTGGCGTCGATCCGCTGATCGGCCAGCACCCTGCCCTCCAGCCAGTCCAGCAGGCCGTCCCACTCGCCGTCACCCAGCAGAACCACAGGGAAGTGCTCAACTGTGCGGGTCTGGATCAGGGTCAGGCACTCGAACAGCTCATCCAGGGTCCCAAAGCCTCCGGGAGCGACCACGAAGGCCTGCGCGTAGCGCACGAACATCACCTTGCGGGCGAAGAAGTGCCGGAAGCGCAGGCTGATGTCGGTGTAGGGATTCAGGTGCTGCTCATGGGGCAGCTCGATGTTCGCTCCCACAGAGGTGGCGCCGACTTCCTTGGCACCGCGGTTGGCGGCCTCCATCAGGCCCGGACCGCCGCCGGTGATGATCGTGAAGCCGGCGCGGCCGAGCGCCCCCGCGACCTGCCGTGTCAGCTGGTAGTAGGGGTGCTCGGGCGGCGTGCGGGCCGACCCGAACACCGTCACGGCCGGGCCGATCTGGTTCAGCGCGTCAAAGCCGGTGGCGAACTCGCCGGCGATGCGCTTGATCAGCTCGGAGTCATGCTCACGCTTCTGGTCCGGTTCGTTACCGAGCCACTCCAGCAGCTGACGGTCAAAGGTGCTCGCCAAAGCGCTCAGTGCTGCGCCGCGTCAGCGGCCGAGGTTCCGCATCAGCTCGCCCGCGGCGGCCGGGACGGGACCGACCAGCGTGCGGGTGCGCGCCAGACCCGCACGCAACTCGGGATCGCCGACCTCAACCGGCAGCAGGGTGTCCTGCAGCTCGGCGAGCGCGTCTTCGGCGCCCTGGACCTGGTCGGAAACGCGATCAAGCGTCGTCTGGGGGTCCGTCGGGGCCGGCACGGCCGAGTTCCGGAAGTTCGGGCCCGTCAGCCCGTAGCGCTCAGCGAACTCGGTGAGCGTGCGCTTGAGCTGGCCGTAGGCGGCCTGCGTGGGCTTGAAGACCGTGTCTTCCATGCGGTCAGCCTCGTGTTCTTCCAGCAGCTCGTAGGCCTCTCCCAACGCTGCCAGGGCATCCCCCAGCGCGTTGGCGGCAACTACGGCGTCATCAATGATTTGGCGGCGGCCCGAATCGGCGGTGTAGCTCATCGCGCGCAGTGTCTCTAACTATGCCGCAGATTGCACGTCGCGCAATGCAGCTGCCAGAACTCCGTTGATGAATTTCGGCGCCTCAGCGCCGCAGAACTGCTTGGCGGTCTCAACCGCCTCATCGATCGCGCCTTCCGGCGGAATCGGCGTTTCCCCTGCAACCTGGCCGGGTTTTGTGATCTCCAACAGCGCGACGCGGAGGATCGAGCGCTCCAGCGGCGCGATCCGGCCGAGCGTCCAGCCCTTGGAATATCTCCGGATCAGGAGATCCAATTCGTCCTGCTCGGCGCGGACGGCCGCGGCCAGCTCCTTCGTGAAGCGGTGGGTCTCAGACGAGAAATCGAGCGGGCGGTCGAGCAAATCGCTCTGATAGAGGGCCCAGACGGCTGCGCGGCGCTGCTCTGTTCGTGATGCCAAGTCAGGCCCGGCTGACGTACTCGCCCGTGCGCGTGTCGACACGGATCTTGTCGCCGATGTTCACGAACAGGGGCACCTGGATGCTGGCGCCGGTCTCGATCGTCGCGGGCTTGGCGCCCCCGCCGGAGGCCGTATCACCGCGCAAACCCGGCTCGGTGTGGGTCACCTCGAAGTCCAGCGCGCTCGGCAGCTGCACGTCTGAGGGGTTCTCGTCGATGTAGAGGACCTCGACCTCATCGGAGTCGCGCAGCCACCGCAGCGGGTCCTTCAGCGCCTCCTCCGGGATCTGCACCTGGTCATAGGACTCGGTGTCCATGAAGTGCGCGTCGGTCCCGTCCTTGTAGAGGAACTGCATCTTGCGCACCTCGGTACGAACCGCCCGGAACTTCTCACCCGCGCGGAAGGTCTTGTCGATCACGTTCCCGTCCGCCGCCCGCTTCAGCTTCGTGCGGACAAACGCGCCGCCCTTGCCGGGCTTCACGTGCTGGAACTCGAGGATCTTGAAGACGGTTCCGTCGACCTCTATGTGGTTCCCGTTCTTGAATTGGTTGGTCGAGATGCTCATGGCGGAGGCTCAGTGTAGTTGCGCTGCGACTTTTGTCACGTTTTGCTAAGCCCGGTTTCGGGTCCTGCAATACACCGGAATCTTCGTGGCGAGAAAGGGTCCATATGTGACCCTTTCTCGCATCGCTGACTCAGATCGGTCGTATTGGAGTCTCGGAGGCTGTCAAGTTCTGATGACGCTGTTGACCTGACAACGCGGCGACCACACGCCGACGCTCCGCCGCGGTTGCACGGTCGAGCGTGAGGACCCCGTTGAGATGATCGATCTCGTGCTGGAGCAGGCTCGCGAGGTACCCCTCGGCCTCGATCCGGATGCCATCGCCGTGCGGGTTCTGGCCGGCCACCGCCACCGCCGCGGGGCGCTCAACTTCGACCAGGACCGTGTTGAAGCTGAGACAGCCCTCCACGAAAGCCCTCCGCTCAGCAGAAGCCCAGACGACCCGCGGGTTCACAAGCACTTGGGCGTCGTCCTCCGGGTGCTCCCGGTAGGCGAACATCGCCAGCAGACTTCCGACCTGGGTCGCGGCGAGCCCCGCGCCGTGATGGCGCACCACGCACCAGCAGCCTTGAGAGTCGCCGTGCCCGCCCGACGATCAGGTCGTCGAAGCTGGTGACCGCCCGCGCGGGCATGTGCAGCACCGGGCCACCCCACTGTCGGACCCAGTCGTCAGGCATCCGCTCAGTCCACGACCCGCAGCGCCTTCGGCACCGAGGTCAGCACCCGCGGCGCCCCGTCGGTCACGACCACCAGGTCCTCGATCCGGATCCCGAACTCCCCCGGCAGGTACACGCCGGGTTCAACGGTGACGATGTCATCGACAGCCAGCTTGTCAGCGCCCGGTGCGACCCGCAGCGACAAGGTCGGCGACTCATGCACCTCGAGCCCCACGCCGTGCCCGAGCCCGTGGCCGAAGTGCTCACCGTGCCCCGCGGCGGTGATGATGTCGCGGGCGACCTTGTCCACGGCGTTGCAGTCCGCGCCGGGCCGGACCGCATCAAGAGCGCTGACCTGGGCTCGCAACACGAGCTCATAGGCGTCGCGCGCCCGGTCAGAGATCTCCCCCGCGGCGACGGTGCGGGTGCAGTCCGAGGCATAACCGTCGAGCATCGCGCCCCAGTCGATCACCACCAGCTGGCCGGACTCGATCGCCACGTCGCGCGGGCTCGCGTGCGGCAGCGCACCGTGGGGACCGCCGGCGATGATCGAATCGAAGGATGGCGCGCTGGCGCCCCGCAACCGCATGTCCTGTTCCAGCTCCAGCGCCAGCTCGCGCTCGGTCCGGCCGATGATCGGTTTGGATACCAGCGCCTCAAAGGCGGCGTCGGCGAGCTGCTGGGCGGCCGCGATCGCCGCTATCTCCTCAGCGTCCTTGCGCCGGCGCAGCTCCTCCACCAGGCCGCCGGCAGGAACGAGGGTCACCTGCGGGCCGAGCAGCTCGGCCAGGCGCCGGTGGGCGCCCACGGAGGTGTGTTCCTCGTCAAAACCCAGCCGGAGCGGAGCGGAACCGAGCAGCTCGGGCAGCTTCTTGGTCAGGTCGACCGCGCCCGCAGTATGGAAGCGCTCAAACCGCTGATCGACCTCAGCCGCGGCCTGTTCGACGTAGCGGAAGTCAGTGACGAAGGCCAGCTTGTCGGGGCCGATCAGGGCGATTCCGTTGGAGCCCGTGTACCCGGTCAGGTACCTGACGTTGACCAGCTCTGAGACCAGCAGCAGGTCTATGCCGGGCCCGTCAAACAGGCCCAGGAGCGCGTCGGCGCGCCCAGCGATGCCCGGCGTTGTTGTGCTCACGAACTCATCTCCTTGGCCAAGATCTCAACCGCCTCAACGTATCCGTCTACCCCCTTGCCGGCAACCGTCGCCACGCACAGTTCGCCGATCACCGAGTGGCGCCTGAACTCCTCACGCTCCTGCACGTCGGAGAGGTGCACCTCGACCGCCGGCAGCCCGGTCAGCTCCAGCGCGTCGCGGATCGCGTAGGAGTAGTGGGTCCAGGCGCCCGGGTTCAGAATCAGGCCCTTGACGCTGTCACGGGCGGCGTGCAGACGCTCGACGTAGACGCCCTCATGGTTGGTCTGGAAGCAGGACAGCTGAAAGCCGCGTGCGGCCGCGTACTGGCGCACGCCGGCTTCGAGCTGGGTCAGGGTCAGCGATCCGTAGTGGGTCGGGTCGCGGCTGCCCAGCTGGTCGAGGTTGACCCCGTGCAGCAGCTCGATCCGCGCAGACCCCCACATCAGCGCGGCACACTAATCAGCTCGTTGACGGCACGACGCAGGTCCGCCGGGCTGACGGTCTGTCCGTACGCGGCCGCGCCGGGCTCAGGGCACAGCACAAACGGCGTGGGGCCCTCCCCCACGCGCTTCTTGTCGCGTGCGGTGGCGAAGATCACCTGCTCGGGATCGAGGTCGGCGCCAGCGTGCGTCGGCAGGCCCGCCAGATCCAGCAGCTCGGCGACCTGATCGCGCAGCGCGTCGGCACCGGACAGCCGCAGTGCCGCCAACAGCCCCAGGCCGACCGCCTCACCGTGGCGGAACCGCGCATACCCGGTGACGGTCTCCAGCGCGTGCCCGATCGTGTGCCCGAGGTTCAGCAGCTGACGGGGGCCGCCGTCGCGCTCATCCTGAGCCACGACACGCAGCTTGGTCAGCGCGCAGTTGGTGATCACCTCGGCGTCGGCCGGTGGGGCACCGGCGGCGACCTGGTCCCACAGCGTGCCCCCGGCGATCAGCGCGGTCTTGACGACCTCCGCGTAACCGGCCGCCAGCTCCTCCGGGGGCAGCGTGCGCAGCGTCGTCGGGTCCACGATCACGGCGGCGGGCGGGTGGTAGGCGCCAACGTAGTTCTTTGCCTCCGCCAGGTCGACACCGGTCTTGCCGCCGTAGGCCGAGTCGACCTGGGCGACGAGCGTCGTCGGGATCTGCACAACGGCGATCCCCCGCTGATACGTCGCGGCACAGAACCCCGCGAGGTCACCGACGACCCCGCCGCCGAGCGCTGCGACCACGTCGGCGCGCGTCACGCCGTTGCGCGCCATCTCCGTCCAGACGATCTCCGCGTGGGCGATCGTCTTCGACTGCTCACCGGGCATGATCCGGATGTCGGCCAGGAACGGCGCCAGATGGTCGCTGTAGTGCCGCGCCGAGTTGTAGTCGGCCACCACCACGCGGCGCCCCTCCAGCTGCGCGGGCCAGTACTCGGTCTGGGTCAGCAGGCCGCGGCCGATGTGGACGGGGTAGTCGCCGCTTGAGCCGGCCGCCCACAGAGTCTTGACCTGGCCGGGGCCCGCTCCCGGTTCGGGCAGCCCCGCCAGGCTCTGGACGACCCTGGGGATGTCCCGCGCACGCGTGGCCGGAACCACCACGTCCGCCGCGGCCTCATATTCGGCCTGGCGCTGTGCGTGCAGTGAGAAGAAGCGGTTCTGGTCGGCGGCCAGCGGACGCTTGGTTGTGGTCGAACCCCCGTGCACGCGCCGCCAGGCGAGATCGGGGTCTATGTCGAGCCAGATCACCGTGTGGGGCTCCAGCGCCTGGCGGATCGCAGCCGATCCCAACGCGCCGCCACCGAGGGCCAGCACGTGCACGTCCGGGCGTCCCAGCAGCTCCAGCGTCGTGGTCTCCTCCAGCCGCCGGAACGCCTGCTCACCCTCGGCGTTGAAGATCTCCGCGACCCTGCGGCCGTCGCGGCGCTCGATCTCGTGGTCGACGTCGACGCTGTCGGGCCCCAGCGCGCGTGCAGCGGTCGACTTGCCGGCGCCCATGAAGCCGACCAGGACGAGCTTTGATGCTCGCTTAGTCGCCACTAGCGTGCGCTTTGCAACGCCGCGAGCTCCGGCCAGCCGATGCGCCGGCGGTACGCGTCGACCGCACCGCGGACATCGTCAATGTGGTCGCCGCCGAACTTGTTGCGGTAGGCGTCCGCGAGCACAAAGGCGACCATCGCCTCGCCGACGACGCCGGCGGCCGGCACGGTGCAGGAGTCGGTGCGCTCGCGCAGCGCTTCGGCCGGCTCGTGCGTGGCGATGTCGACCGAGCGCAGCGGCTTGGTCAGGGTCGGCAGCGGCTTCATCCAGCCCCGGACGATCACCGGATCGCCGTTCGTCATGCCGCCCTCCACGCCGCCGGCGTGGTTGGTCTCACGGTGGTAGCCGCGCTCCTCGTCGTAGAAGATCTCGTCGTGGGCGGCGGAGCCCGGCAGGCCAGCGACCTCCACCCCGTCCCCGATCGCCACGGCCTTCATCGCCTGGATGCTGAGGATCGCCTGGGAGAGCCGGCCATCCAGGCGCTCCTCCCAGCTGACGTGCGAGCCAAGCCCTGGGACAACACCAAAAGCACGTACCTCAAAGACCCCGCCGAGTGACTCGTTCGCCTTGCGCAGCGTGTTGATCTCCTGGACCATTGCCTGAGCCGCGTCGGCGTCCAGACAGCGCACCGGCGAGTCATCGACCGCGCTGAAATCGGCAGGTCCCAGCACGCCGTAGTCGGGGGCGCGCACGCCGGTGATCTGGATCACGTGGCTGTAGATCTCGACACCCACGGCACGCAGGAACTCCTTGGCCAGCGCCCCGCCGGCCACGCGCGCGGCGGTCTCGCGCGCGGAGGCGCGCTCCAGCACGTCGCGTACGTCCGAGAGACCGTACTTCTGCGTGCCCACCAGGTCGGCGTGGCCGGGACGCGGCAGGTGCACCTCGGGCACGTCCGCATCCACCGGCCAGGGGTTCATCCGCTCTTCCCAGTTCTGGTAGTCGCGGTTGTCGACAGCGAGCGTCACCGGGCCGCCGAGCGTGCGGCCGTGTCTGACGCCTGAGCGCACGTCAGCCTTGTCGGTCTCAATCTTCATCCGCCCGCCGCGGCCGTGACCGAGCTGGCGCCGGGCCAGATCGCGGTTGATCCGCTCCTGCTCGAGCGCCAGGCCCGCGGGCAGGCCCTCAACGATCGTGGTCAGTCCCGGGCCGTGTGATTCCCCGGCGGTGATGAGCTTCAACGTCATGGGCGGCCAAGCTTACGCGTCGGCCGCGGGAGCCAACTCCTGCGCGTCAGGCGCAGGCGTCTCAGCGACGGGCGCGAAGTCCTGCGCGTCGCGCTCTGACTGGAAGCGCCCGGTACCCCCACACCAGGGGCAGGTAATGGTCTGGGCGGCGCCGCCCTTGTTGGAGCTCACCTGGCCGGTACCCCGGCACGGCGTGCACTCCGAACGGTCTTCAGGCTCTCGGGTCGTGCTCACGGCGCCCAGGCTAGCGTCACGCCGGGAATGAAGCCCCGAGCGCCGCGGCC
>JAFMRN010000031.1:0-464 GCA_017354065.1 Solirubrobacterales bacterium | reverse complement strand
GCCATCACCGGCAGCGGCGCTGACATGCCCGTGAACTGCTCAAAGCTGAGCGCGCCCTGGCGGACAAGCAGCTCGAGCCCATCGACCGTCGCCGTCCCGGCGGCCTCGGCCGCCGCCAGCAGAGCACTGCCCCGCTCCGTGTAGACGAAGTCGACCACGGCCTGGAAAGAACCCAACGGCACGCCGACCAGCGGCAGCTCCGAGCCGGCTTCCATTCCGGCGGCGGTGCACTGGATCAGCAGGTCGGCCTCCACCGGCCGCTCCACCGCGGTACCGCCCAGCTCGTCACAGAGCGCCAGCGCACGCTCCGGGGTGCGGTTCCAGACCGACACCCGGGCGCCGGCGTCACACAGCGCCCAGACGGCGCCGCGGGCCGTGCCCCCGGCGCCGAGCACCATCGCGCTGGCTCCCGCAAGCGCTATGCCCCGGGCAGACAGCGCCGCGATCAGCCCGGGTGCGTCCGT
>JAFMRN010000172.1 GCA_017354065.1 Solirubrobacterales bacterium | reverse complement strand
TCTTCTCCGAGGCTGAGGGCGGCGCGACCTTCGACCGGCTGCTCAGCGCGCTTCAGGCGTCAAACCCGTAGACGCGGACCACATCGGTCTTGCCCTTCAGGGTCACGCCGTGGCGCTTCGACTGCTCCGCCAACGCGTCAAAACTGAGGGCTGGGGAAGGAAGCCAGATGCTGTGGAGCAGCTGACAGGTCGCACGGATGGAGACCGCTTCGCTCCCGCTTGGGATCTCCGGCCTACGGCCTCCGATGAGGTACACGCGAACGCATCGACGGCCACCGTCACGCCGGTTGAACCACGTCCGCAACGGCTTTCCTGAACGAGTTGAGATAAATACCAGCCAGCGCCTCCATGTCTATGTTTTCGAGTTCCTCCTCGCGCGGCTCCAGGTTGGTGCGGTCGATGCGAACGCCCGCCACACCGTCACGTCCGACCGCCTGTACGTCCTCCCGGCACAGCACCGGCGTGATACCCACGGTGGGCCAACCTGCCAGCCAACCAGAGACGAACGCATCAGGCTCAGCGTCCCCGGCCGGCGCGAACACCGCTGCGGCCAGCTGCTCAGCCGCGACCTCGAGCGTCGCAAGGGTGTACTGCCAAACCTCACCTTGATCAGTGCCGACCAGCACGGCAAGCCTGCCATCCACAAGAATGAACGCGTCAATGTCCCGACTCTGCTTGGCGATCCATGCCGGCCCCGAGGCATCGGGTTCAAGAGCATGGCTGGTCGCGGCGCGGTACCACACAGCCGACAGGAAGCTGCCCTGCGACACAGCCCCGATGAGCCTAGTCAGGTTCGGCTCGTCCGCTGCGAGGATGCCAACATCGGCCTTTGGCCGCCGGCGCCGGTGCCCAAGCTTCCTAGGCTCCTGAAACGTGGCCACGCCGGCAGCCTTCAGTTCCGCCGGAGTAAACGACCCGACGTCAATCAGGCCAACTGTTACCAGCTGCTCGGCCCATGCGTCAGAAATAGCGAACTTCAACGGCTTATACGCCATCAGGATCCGCCCTCATCGCGTCGTGCTGTTTTGGCAGCGGCGGCGCCTGCTGGGGTAGCCGAGGCCCGTCGCAGCCAGCTTCTCCTGCGGTATGGCATAGCGGACGATCGGCGGACAACTATCCGGAGACGCAATCGCGTGCTGAGCAGATGCTGGCGCCAGCGAGGCATCAAATGCGTTCAGCTGGCATGAGTGACAGGTTAGGCCGCTTGCAGCACGTCCGCCGCAGCTTGTCGGAACGAGTTGAGATAAATGCCAGTTAGCGTCTCCATATCAGCGTTCTCGATGACCTCGCTGCGCGGGTCACCGAAGTTGCGGTCGACCGTGACGCGCACCACATCAGAGCGAGCCCCAAGTCCGTTCATCTCAAGGTCCTCCTGGTTCACCTCGCCGCTCCCGCCCGGCGCCGGCCACGCCGCCATCCAGCCCGACATAAACGTATCCGGTGTATCCGAGACAGCCGGCGCGAAGACCGCCGCCGCCAGCTGCTCAGCGGCCACTTCAAGAGTCGCCAGCAGGAAGTGCCAGACATCCCCTTCTTCGGTGGCAATCAGCGCTGCGAGCTGTCCGCTGGCTAGGACCAAAGCATGGATCTCTCTTCGCTCAGAACGAATATGCGTGTGCCCTCGGTCGTTGGCCTCAGGGTCCTGTCTGCCTTCAGTGCGGTACCAGCTCGAGTAGAAGAAATGGCCCCGGGTTACGGCGGAGATCACCTTCCGCATTCTCGGCTCGTCTGCTGAGAGAACGCCCACATTCGCGCGCGGGCGCGCACGCCCAACCCCCCGAGGTGTGTAAAACCCGGCCACACCCGCGCGCTTCAGGTCTGCTGCCGTGAAGGACCCGACCTCAACCAAACCGACCGTTCGCAGCTGCTCGGCCCACGTCTCTGAGACCGAGAATTTCAGTGGCTTGTACGCCATCAGTCTCCACCCTTGCCGTCGTGCTGTTTCGGCAGCGGCGGCGCCTGCTGGGGTAGCTGAGGTTCGGTCCCGGCATGGGTCGCAGCCGACTCCTCCTGCGGCGTGGCATAGCGAATGATCGGTGGACCCTTCTCCAGCGATACGATCGCGTCGGCGGTGAGGTACAAGCCAGTAGCACCGGCGACTATCTCGCCGCCGATCGGAATCGGAGCGGCTACCGCATCGATCCCCAGCGCCCCAGCAAGAGGGCCAGACGCGGCGGCTGCTGTGCCGCCGACATTAGCGATCGCAGCTCCGCGGTTCACGTCCTTCCCGAGCAACCCGTCATCCGGATTTACAATCGTGTCCGCATCCGACGCGAGCGACAGCAACGGCAGCACCGCCGCACTCGCCCCGGGAAGCCGCAGCCCCCCAGACGCGAACTCGTCGACCGCCGACGCACGATTGGAGGCAGCGCCTGCTTTAAGCGCATCACTGCTGCGGACGACGTCGTAGACGTTGGCGGCACCACCGTGTAGCAAGTGGTAATCAGCGTACGCCTCTGAGACCCGCACCTGCTTCATAGCCGCCTGATAGTGCCGCAGCTCTCCCATCAAGTCGCGTCCGGCGCGTGCCGCAAACGGCAACGTCCCGGCCGCCGCGGCAGCACTGGTCTCGTTGAGCGCGGTCTCGGCACCCTTCAACGCCTCAGACTCACCGGACTTGACAAGCCATGGCGGTGGCTTCTTGGATAGACCGCCCACCGCCCCATGCGTAGCAGTCGCAGAAAGCCGCTCGTTACCCACGTTCAACAGGTTGTCCGCGCCCTTCTTCGTACGTTCGTACTCACTGCGGACGGCGGTCACGGTCTCCGGACTTACATTCCCGCCCAACAAAGAGCCCAGCTCGACCGGATCTGCCAAGGCACGGCCAACCACGTCCAACGGGTTAGCACCCAGCACACCAGCCGCAAACCCAACAGCAGCCGGACTCACCTGCACCGGGGAGGGCGCACCACCAGGAGTAACCGGCATCGGCCGTAACTGCCCACCCGCAGCCTCAAGCCGCCCTGCAAGAGCCTGCGCTTCGTGTTGATAGTCCTGCACAGCACGCTGGCCCCGAGCCTGGGCTTCTTCAAGCCGCGCGCCGGCCTTCCCAGCGGCCTGCCCGGCCTGATCCGCGCTCGCCTGAGCCGCAGAAGCCTGCTGGGTCAGATCAGCCTTCGCGTGCGGGTGAGGAGCAGCTTGCGCTTGGTTGTGGAGATCGTTCGCCCGTCCCGCGTGAGCGGCCTGCTCTGTTTGGGCCTGCTGTTGTTGCTGATGGGCCTCAGCACACTCCTGATCCAAACGCCTACAGATCTCCTGAGCCTGCTCCAGAATCCGTGAGAGCTGCTCCAAGGCGCTCGCCGCGTCATTGAAAGCCGCCTCGTTCTCCTGGGCCACCGATGCGCCACGACTCGTGTGATCCACAAACGCCGAATGAGCCTGACCAGACCAGGCGCCCACCGCACCAATTGCCGACCTCCACGCGTGGGCCATCTCCCCGGCCGCTGCGCCACACGCTCGGCACTCCGAGGCCGCCGCCGACAACGCACCCGGATTACCTTGCGGGACATCAATAAAGGACGAGCCTCCACC
Source organism: Solirubrobacterales bacterium (assembly GCA_017354065.1). Classification (GTDB taxonomy): domain Bacteria; phylum Actinomycetota; class Thermoleophilia; order Solirubrobacterales; family Solirubrobacteraceae; genus Palsa-465. The sequence continues at coordinate 2,113 of JAFMRN010000172.1, read as the reverse complement.
AGCAGACCCGACACCTATCGATGACAACTGGCTGTACGGCGAGAAGAAGCTCATCGACCACCCCGATAACCCGTCGCGCGCGCCTGATCAGTGAACTTCCGACTCCCCCCTGCCGGGCTGAGCGCGTGTTGCGGTATGACTTGCAGTCCGAACATCCCCTGCCTCCAATCCGTGGCGTAATGCAGTTCGCCGTGCGCTCCCGCAGTCTGGCGGTTCCCAGACTGTCAATCAAGCCGTACCGGACAGGACCGCGCACCGACCCCGCGTTGAGGCTCTGTCCAACACTCGTCCAAATCTCTGTGTGCGGGTAGTCATCGGCTCGCACGAGCGGTAGAAATCCCTGCAGCCAGCATGGAACCAGCGGGCTGCCCGCCGGTTCCAACGTTGTGACCGGACGTCTCACGAGCTGAGCACTGTCCAGCTGGGCGTGGCCGGGATCGCCAACACCCCGCACCATCCCGACGCGAGGTGAGACTCATGCCCACCGCAGCTGGCGGCGGTTGATCAAGGCCAGGGACCCGCTGTAAGGCGGTCCCTGCCTGTTCCCACACAACGCACACGAGTTGGAGCCTTACGCGCCGATACTCTCGGCGCTATAAGGTGTTAAGCGGGTATGGGGATGGATGATGCTCGGAACGACCCGGAACTTGAAGGTCGCCTGCTTAGGGGTAAGGGGCGCTTCAGCGGGGACCACACACCGCGGTGGCTGACCACACGCGCGGTAGTTGCGCTCCTGGTCTTGGCGGCCGCGAGTGCACTTGCCGTGTTCGGGCCGCAGTCCCCCGTCTCATCGCTTGCGGTCATCCTGACCGTAGGGCTCTTTCTCGCCTGTGCACGGACAGCCATTCCCGTCGGGGCCATGTGGCTGCTCGCGACCCAACTGGCGCTTGTACCCATGTGGGTTCTACTGCCGCCGGCGGATGTCCCGCTGCTGGTAATCGCCTGCATGACCGCGGAAGTCCTGATCCCTCGTGGCGCGCTGAAGCCCGGCGTCGGAACCCTGCTTACGCGCATCAACGACTCTGTGTTCGCTCTGGGACCAGCCCTCGTGTTGGTCCTATTCGGACCCGCGCACCCCACATGGCACGCCTGGCCGATCTACGCCGCGGCACTGCTGGCGCAGTTCGCTGCCGACAGCGCGGGCGTCGCGGTCACCTGGTTGGCCGAGGCTGACCGCCCAATGAGCTTGGAAGAGCAGGTGGGCTCCTACCTCAGCGACTTGGGGCTCACCTGCCTCGCGATTCCCGTGGTTGCAGTAGCCAGCACAACCCTAGGACCCACCGCCGTCCTCTTCACCCTGCCCCATCTCGGGCTCCTCAGGCTGCTGAACTATCACCGCCGAAGCCGACTCGACCAGTCCCTTGAGCTGGCCCGCGTTGGGCGCGGCACAGCCCAACTAATCGCGGAAGTCGTGAACGAGGGACACCCGGGCGAGCAGATAAATGCACACGTTGTCGCAAAGCTCGCCCCCTTGGTGTGTGACCGGCTCGGCCTTAGCCCAATCGCGCGACGCCGCGTCGAACTGGCCGCGCTAGCTCAAGACGTCGGAAAACTCGGCGAGCCAGACAAGCTATCCCCGGAGGACACCCGGTTCCTAGAACACGAACGACGTGTGCTTCGTTACGAGGCGCTCAAAGGCCAGCAGCGCCTGCAGGACGCCGGCGGGGCGCTAGCCGACATCGCGATCGTGGTCCGCCACGCCCATGAGCACTACGACGGGCGTGGCGAGCCGGACGGCTTGAAGGGCAGTGCCATCCCGATCGAATCCAGCGTGCTTGCAGCGTGCACCAGTTGGGTCGATATGACCAGCGGTTGGGGTCCACAGCCCGCATTCAGCGACGAGGTTGCGATCGAGTACCTCCGCCAAAACGCCGGCCACCAGTTGGACCCGGCAGTCGCGCATGCCCTGCTTGAGGAGGTTGCGCCAGCAGCTGCGGCTGCGTCGAATCTCGGGACCGCCCTCGCGCAGCAGCGTGCGAAGTTCGCACTCGTCCGTGATCGGCTCCTCGCCGGCGCGATCATCCGCGCCTGACCACACTCCCCGCGGCTGCTCAGCGCGCTTCAGGCGTCAAACCCGTAGACGCGGACCACATCGGTCTTGCCCTTCAGGGTC
>JAFMRN010000171.1 GCA_017354065.1 Solirubrobacterales bacterium | reverse complement strand
GTCGGCCGCGCTCAGCCCCAAGGCGAGCGCGGCCGCCAGCTCGTCCTGATCCCCGAGCTCACGGGCGATCAGCGGCTCCTCAGAGTCGGGACCAAGCAGCGACAGCTTCAGCGAGCTGGACCCGGCGTTGACTACAAGGACGGCCACGTCCAGTCCCGGATCTCCGGCGGGTCTTCTCCGTGCTCGCGCGTGTAGGCCCGGCAGCGTCCGCGGACGTCGACCATCTCCTGGCGCAGCAGCGCCGCGCTGTCATCGAGACCGGGTACACGATCGATAACGTCGATCACGAGACGGAAGCGGTCCAGGTCGTTGAGCATCACCATGTCAAACGGGGTCGTGGTGGTTCCCTCCTCCTTGTAACCCCGAACGTGGAAGCTGGCATGGTTCCGGCGGCGGTAGGTGAGCCGGTGGATCAGCGACGGGTAACCGTGAAAGGCGAAGATCACCGGCGCGTACGTGGTGAACAGCGCGTCGAATTCCGAATCGGTCAGTCCGTGAGGATGCTCGCTGTCAGGCTCCAGGCGCATCAGATCGACCACGTTCACAACGCGGACGCGGAGCTCAGCCAGGCGCTCGCGCAGGAGCGATGCAGCCGCCAGCGTTTCAAGCGTCGGAACATCGCCGGCGCAGGCGAGCACCACGTCGGGCTGGCCGGGACTGTCGTTGGAGGCCCAGTCCCAGATCCCGATCCCGCGGGCGCAGTGCTGCGCAGCCGCCTCAATGCTCAGGTAGTTGAGCGCGGGCTGCTTGCCGGCGATGATCACGTTCACATAGTTGCGGCTGCGGAGGCAGTGATCACCAACCGACAGCAGGCAGTTAGCGTCCGGCGGCAGATATACGCGGACAACCTCGGCCTTCTTGTTGACGACATGGTCGATGAAGCCCGGGTCCTGGTGGGAGAAGCCGTTGTGATCTTGGCGCCAGACATGGCTTGAGAGCAGGTAGTTCAGTGACGGGACCGGCGCCCGCCATGGAATTCCCCGGCTGACCTTCAGCCACTTGGCGTGCTGGTTGAACATCGAGTCGACGATGTGGATGAAGGCCTCATAGCAGTTGAACAGGCCATGGCGGCCGCTCAGCAGGTAGCCCTCCAGCCAGCCTTCGCAGACGTGCTCTGAGAGCACCTCCATGACGCGGCCGTCGGGCGCGAGGTGATCGTCGTCATCCTGGAGCTCGGCCTCCCAGACGCGGGCGGTGCGGTCAAATACGGCGCCGAGCCGGTTGGACAGCGTCTCATCCGGTCCGACGATCCGGAAATTGTTCGGGTTGTTGGCGACAACGTCGGCGAGCCAGCTCGCAAGTACCCGCGTTGCCTCAGAGCTGGTCTGGGCCGGCACCGGCACCGGCACGCCGTAGTCACGAAAGTCGGGTAACTCGAGGTCGTGTGTGAGCCGGCCACCGTTCGCGTGCGGATTGGCAGACATGCGCCTATCGCCGTCGGGGGCCAGGGCGGTCACCTCCGGGAACGGCGCACCGTCGACCCCGAACAGCTCTTCTGGCCGGTAGGAGCGCAGCCACGACTCCAGCTGCGCCAGGTGCTCGGCGTGGTCGCGCACGCCCGCCAGCGGCACCTGATGGGAGCGGAAGGAGCCCTCAGCCGGGAGCCCGTCGACCAGCTTCGGCCCGGTCCAGCCTTTGGGGGTCTCCAGCACGATCATCGGCCAGGCAGCCCGCGCGCGGCGCACCCCCGCGCGCGCATCGGCCTGGATGCTGGCGATCGCGCTCAGTGCATGGTCGAGTGTCTCTGCCATCAGCCGGTGCATCAGCTCGGGGTCTGTGCCGCGCACAAAGCGCGGGGAGTAGCCATAGCCGGTCAGCAGGGCCGCAAGCTCCGACCCCGGGATCCGTGCGAGCAGCGTCGGGTTGGCGATCTTGTAACCGTTGAGGTGAAGGATCGGAAGTACGGCGCCGTCACTGCGCGGTGACAGGAACTTGTTGGAATGCCAGCTGGCGGCCAGCGGCCCAGTCTCCGCCTCTCCGTCACCGATCACGCACACCGCCAGCAGATCCGGGTTGTCCAACACCGCGCCGTAGGCGTGCGCCAGGCTGTAACCCAGCTCTCCGCCCTCATGGATCGAGCCCGGCGTTTCCGCCGCCACGTGGCTCGGGACTCCGCCGGGAAATGAGAACTGCCGGAACAGCCGCGCCAAGCCTGTCAGGTTCTGGCCTACGTGGGGGTAGACCTCGCTGTAGGTGCCATCAAGGTACGCCGAAGCTATGAGTGCCGGACCGCCGTGCCCGGGGCCGGTAACGAACATCGCGTTGATGTCACGCGTCTGGATCGCGTGGTTCATGTGCGCATAGATGAAATTCAAACCCGGGGTGGTGCCCCAGTGGCCGAGCAGCCGCGGCTTGATGTGCTCCGGCGCCAGCGGCTCGGTCAACAACGGATTCGCGCGTAGGTAAATCTGCCCGACTGACAGGTAATTGGCCGCACGCCACCAGCGGTCGATCCGAGCTAGCGCCTCGACTGTCAGCATCAGACGCGGGCCGGGGACGCTATTGACATATGAGCAGTGTGGGCAGCACGTGCGCTCGGGGCATCCGGGTAACGCCGCAGCCGACGGGGGCAGGCACGCGGCCGACCGGCGGTCAGATCCCGAGGTTCCCGGACGCGCACAGACATACCTTGGTGACAGTCGATCGGAAGGTCATTCAAGTGTTTGCAAACGTGGTCATAGGGGTTGATGGGCGCGACTGTGGCCGTGATCCGGTTCGGCTCGCCCGCGAGCTGTGTGCTGAGGGAGCGAAGCTGACGCTCGCTCGCTTCCACCGGGACTACCGGAACCTGGACCACGCCGTTGACAAATCACTGCGCGACACCGAGCGCCAGATCGCGGAGACCCTGCTCGCGCGTGCGGCAGCGCTCAACAAGCTGGACGTGACAAAGGCGGTGGGCGCGGCGACCGTCCACGAGGCGTTCTCGGAGTACTGCCGGGAGAGCCGCGCGGACCTGCTGGTGATCGGCTCCGGTCGCCATGCCGCGCCTGGCCGCGTCGACGTCGCTAACTGGCTCACGCGCGTGGTCTCCCGCGCACCCTGCGCCGTAGCGGTCGCGCCGCGCGGATACAAGAGCCATCACGGCGCGATCAGACAGATCGGCGTCCCCGATGACGGCAGCGAGGAAACTCGCCAGGCGCTTGCGATTGCACGACGGATGGCATCGCACCAGGGCGCGGGGCTATCGATCCTTGAAGGCATCAGCGCGGCGGATTTCCACCGCAGCGCTTATGCATGGAATCCGACCGGCTGGGTGTCCGAGAAGATCCAAAGCCTCGACCTGCTGGTCCTTCCCGCAGACGCCGAAGAGACGGTCCGGCTCTTGCACCCGAGCGTCAGCCGTGCGTTGCTGCACGGCGCGCACGCACCGCTGCTGATCGTCACCCGCGCAGCGGGAATCCCGCGCTGGGGAGATCAAACCTCACACGAGACCCATATGAGCGATGCATTGGAACGGGCCTGAAACATGAGCACTCAACACCTCACTGACGAGCCTCGTTTCCGCGTCCTGATCGCGGGTGGCGGTGTCGCTGCGCTTGAGGCGGCGCTCGCGCTGGCAGACCGCGGCGGCGAGCACGTGCAGACAACCCTGCTGGCTCCGAACAGCGAGTTCGTCTACCGCCCGCTGGCGGTGCGCGAGCCGTTCGGAGGTGGACACGCTGCCCGGTTTCCGCTGGCTCAACTGGCCCACGCCGCCGGTGCCACCCACGTACAGCGCCACCTGGAGTGGGTCGACCACTTCAAGCGCCTGGTGCACACCCGCGGCGGACCGCCGATCAGCTACGACGCCCTGCTGCTGGCGCTGGGTACCCGCATGTACAGCCAGTACCGCCACGCGACGACGCTCGATCCGGCTCGTCTCGACCAGCAGTTGCACGGCCTGATCCAGGACGTGGAAGCCGGGTATGTCAAGCGGATCGCGTTTGTGGTGCCGCTCGGGTTCAGCTGGCCGCTGCCGGTCTATGAGCTCGCGCTGATGACCGCGACCCGCGGCGCGTCGATGGGCATGGCACCGCAGATCACGATCCTGACGCCGGAGGCAGAGCCGCTGGAGGTATTCGGAACGCCGGCCTCAGACGCCGTCGCGCGGCTGCTCGCGCGCCACGGCGTGAAGCAGATCGGCGGCGGCGTCCCCCAAGTCCCGGCCGCCCGCCGTGTGCGGATTAACGGTGGCCCCGGAGAGCTCTACGTCGACCGTGTCTTCGCGCTCCCGTCGCTGCACGGGCACGCCGTCCCAGGCATTCCCTCCACCGTCTCACACGGGTTCATCACCACCACTCCGCAAGGGCAGGTCCGAGCGATCAGTGGCGTGTTCGCGGCCGGCGACATCACCAGCTATCCGGTGAAACAAGGGGGAATAGCCGCCCAACAGGCAGCCGCCGTCGCCGTTGAGCTCGCGGGGTTGGCGGGCGCCTCCACGCGCGCCGCCCCGTTCCAGCCGATCCTGCGCGGCGCGCTGCTGTCAGGCTCCGAGCCGCTGTACATGCAAGCGCGGCTGATCGGTGGCAGGCCGGCCGACTCGCAGGTCAGTCGCGAACCGCTGTGGGAGCCGGCCGAGAAGATCGACGCCCCGTACCTGAGCGCCGCCTTAGCCTCGCTGTACGACGGCCGCGTTTCGGTTCCGACGCTCGCGCCAACCCGATAGGCCGACATGCTGCATTTCCGCCACCCCGCGGCGAGCAACCATGACCCAACCGCGTGGCTCGCCGAGCACCCTGACACGCCTGATCGCATCCGTGCGATCGAATCGCTGCTGTCAGCTCGCGACTGGGCCGGCGCAGAGGTGCGGATCGCGCCCGCCGCATCCGGGTCTGAGCTGGCACTCGTCCACACCCCCGAGCTGCGGTCGCGAATACAGGCTCTATGCGCTGCCGGAGGCGGTGAGATCGATGGCGACACATACGTGAGCGCGTGCTCCTATGAGGCGGCGCTGCACGCCGCCGGCGGCGCCACGGCGATGGTGCGGGCGCTGCTCAGCGGTGAGGACCGTGTCGGCTTCAGTGGGCTGCGCCCGTCCGGGCACCACGCCACTCCCAAGCGAGCGATGGGCTTCTGCCTGTTCAACAACGTCGCGGTCGCAGCCGAGCTGGCAGTCCGCGAGCTCGGGCTCAAACGGGTCGCGATCATCGACTGGGACGTTCACCACGGCAACGGCACAGCAGCGGTCTTCAGCCACCGTCCAGACGTGCTCTACACATCGATCCACCAGCAGGGCCTCTATCCGTGGACCGGCAGCGCATCGGAATCCGGGTGCGGTGAGGGTTACGGCTACACGGTCAACCTGCCGGTTCAGGCAGGCTCTGACGGCGACCTGTGGCTCTCGATGCTCGAGCACGTGCTGTTGCCGGTCGTGATCAGGTTCGAGCCGCAGCTGATCTTGATCTCGGCGGGCTTTGACGCCCACCGTCTGGATCCGCTCGGCGGCTGCCGGCTGGAGAGCGAGGATTTCGCCCAGCTGGCGGCGCATGTCCGCGAAGCTGCCGACCTGCTCGCGGTGCCGGTAGGTGCAGTCCTGGAGGGCGGCTATCACGTCAGCGCCCTGGCTGAATCGGTGCTTGGGACCCTCAGGGGCCTCGCGGGCGAGGTGACGGCGCTGTCGGTTGGCGCCGACCCGTACTTCACGCCCCGCGCCGCATCGAGGCTCGCCGGATGGG
>JAFMRN010000170.1 GCA_017354065.1 Solirubrobacterales bacterium | reverse complement strand
CGCTCGCGGGCGTCCAACGGACCACCGCTCCAGCCGTCGGCGGAGGCCACCGCGGCCGCGACCCGGTAGTCTGAGAGCTTGCGCAGCATCGACGCGATCCGCGCGTGCGCGTACTGGATGTAGTAGACCGGGTTCTCATTGGACTGTGACTTCGCCAGATCCACGTTCAGATCGAGCGTGCGGTCGAACGAGCTCTGCAGCATGAAGTAGCGGGTCGCATCGACCCCGATCTCGTCCAGCAGCTCGTCAAGGGTCACGAAGTCGCCGCGGCGCTTGGACATCTTCGAGCGCTCACCGCCCTCGACCAGGTGGACCAGCTGCATGATCAGCGCCTCGAGCTGTGACGGGTCACCGCCGAGTGCCTGGAACGCTGCCTGCAGGCGCGGCACGTACCCGTGGTGATCGGCGCCGAGCACCAGGATCTGGCGCTCCCAGCCACGGTCGCGCTTGGACTGCATGTAGGCGATGTCAGACGCGAAGTAGGTGTGATCGCCGCCGGTGCGGAACAGCACGCGGTCCTTGTCGTCGCCGAAATCGGTGGTGCGCAACCAGACGGCGCCCTCGTGCTCGTAGACGTGCCCCGCCTGGCGCAGGCGCTCGATCACCGCTTCGACCGCGTTGGGCGAACCCTCGTGCAGGTCGCGCTCGGAGAAGAAACGGTCGTAGTTCACGCCGTAGCGGGCCAGCGTGGCGCGGATCTCCGACAGCAGGTACTCGACCGACTGGCGTGAGAGGTCGTTGATGTCGACGTCCGGCTTGTGGGCGTCGGGCAGGGCGGCGGCAATATCGGCCACGTAGTCCCCCTGATAGCCGTCATCCGGGACCGGCTCACCGAGCGCGCGGGCGCGGACGGACTCGCCCAGGTGCAAGACCTGGGAGCCGTAGTCGTTCACGTAGTACTCGCGCCCGACCGTGTGACCGTGGTGCTCCAGCAGCCGCGCCAGCGAGTCACCGACGGCGGCGTGGCGGCCGCTGGCGGCCACGACCGGACCGGTCGGGTTGGCCGAGACAAACTCCAGGAGAATCCGCTCAGGTGTCTCCGCGCCCCCGCCGCCGAACCGTGCACCGGCGTCCAAAACGGAACGGACCGCGGCCCGGTGCCAGGCATCAGACAGCGTCAGGTTGACGAACCCGGGGCCGGCGACCTCGAAGGAGGCGAGCGTGTCGCCCAGGATCTCGCCCAGGGCGGTGCCGAGCCGTTCGGCGATCGTGCGCGGGGGCTCACCGAGGATCGGGGCCAGCAGCATCGCCGCGTTGGTGGCGTAATCGCCTTGTCCGGCGCGCTTGGGGCGCTCAAGGGCGGGCGGCGTGCCGAGCGTATGGCCGGGGGCGACCTCCTGGACCGCCGCTGAGAGCGCGCGGCCCAGTGCCGTTAGCGGGTCCGCCTGGGTCACGCAGCCACCGGCTGGAACTTGTTCTCGAGCTGCTCCAGTGCGTCAGAGGTGCCGAGCGCGATCAGCCGGTCGCCCGGGCTGACGACGGCCTCGGGCGAGGGCTGGGTCTCAAAGCTGCCGTCGGGATGGCGCAGGGCGACGATCACGGTCTCACCGCGCACGTCGGCGACCCGGCGACCGGAGCCCTGACAGCCGGGGCTGACCTCGATCTGCTCGACGCGGCGCCCTGACAGGTCAACGGCGGAGTCGACCTGGGGGTGCAGCGCGATCCGCGCCATCTCCGAGCCGGTCGTCTTATACGGCGAGATCACGCGGTCGGCGCCGGCTTGGAGCAGCTTCTTCTCCGAGTCCTCACGTGAGGCACGCGCGACGATCGTGATGCCCCGGTTCAGCTGGCGGGCGCTGAGCGTGGTGAAGACGTTCTCTGCGTCCGAGTCGACGCAGGCGATGATCGCGGCGGCCCGGGCGACCCCGGCCTGCTGCAGGACGCCGTCATCGGAGGCTTGGCCCTGGAGCCAGATGTGACCGTCGGCGCGCGCCGCCTCCTCGTTCTCCGGGTTGGTCTCAATCACCACCACGCGGAACTGGCGGGCGTGGAGGTCGCGGGCTACCTGGCGGCCGACCCGGCCATAGCCGCAGACGATGAAGTGGTTGGAGAGGGAGTCGATCATGCGCTGGGTGCGGCGGACCGACAGCACCTGTGTGAGCCGGCCGGAAAGGAAGAACTCGCCGATCACGGCGAAGCCGAAGAACAGGGTACCGACGCCCAACAGCTGCAGGACGATCACGATCAGCCGGCCGATCACGTCGCGGGGCTCCTGGATCGTTCCGAGCGTGGTGACGATGTCGAGGGTCCAGATGAACCCGTACCAGACGGTTACGTGCTCGACGACCGCGAACGCGGCGGAGGCGAGCACCATCAGGGCCACCAGCGCGCCGAACCCCGTCCCGACCCGCGCGAAGAACTTTCTCTCGGTCCGGGACATTTGCCGAAGATTAATGGTGGTAGGGCTCGCCCGCCAGGATCTTGTGGGCTCGGTAGAGCTGCTCCAGCAGGACGACCCGCGCGAGCTGGTGGGGGAGGGTGACCGGTCCGAAGGACAGGCGCTGGTCGATCCCGTCCAGGTCCGGCGCGCCGAAGGCCCCGCCGATCACGAAGCACAGGTCGAGGCCGCTCATCCGGCGCTGCTCCAGGAAATCGCTGAACTTGACCGAGTCAAGCGGCTTGCCGTCGATCGCCAGCAACGTCGTGAACGCGCGCCGGGGCAGGCGGCGCTGGAGCGCGGCGTCGTCATCTACCTCGGTGATTTCGGTCCGCGCGTAGCGGCTCAGCAGCTTGCTGTAGTGGGCCACATCATCCACAAACGGCGGGCGCAGGCGACCCACGGCGACAATCACGATGCGCACGGTGGAATACTACGGCCATATGTCTCAGAACTCCCCCTCCGACAGGCACATCAACATCCACTTCGCGCCCGAGGTAATGGCCGGCCATTACTCGAACTTCGCGAACGTGAGCCACTCCGAATATGAGTTCACGGTCACATTCGCGCGCGTCGACCATGAGGTCGAGGAAGCCGAGGTGCCCGGTGTCGTCGTGTCCCGGATCAACCTCTCACCCAAGTTCATGCGGGAGTTGATCGACGCGATGGAGGACAACTTCTCGCGCTGGCAGACGGCCGAGAGCATCAAGAACCTGCCCGAGCAGGGTTCCCAGCCCGACCAGGGCAACGAGAGCTACTAACTTTGTGTCTTTGTGGTTTTGGGCGGCCTTTGAGGCCGCCCGGCCGCACGCTCCGGGACACATCCGGCGCGAAACGCCGGCCTAATCGCGACACTTGCATGCGTGCCGACCGCAATCGTCTCTGACGTGCACGGAAACCGCCACGCCTTTGAGGCTGCACTGGCGGACATTGAACGAGCGGGATGTGACCGGATCTGGTGCCTGGGCGACCTGGTCGGATACGGCGCCGATCCCGACGCCTGCGTCGCGCTCGCGCGCCAGCACGCCGAGCTGTGTCTGGCGGGCAACCACGACCTGGCCGTGACCGGCGCGCTGCCGGTCGATGACTTCTCGGCCTGGGCCCATGCCGCGACGGAGTGGACCAAGGGAACGATCAAACCGGAGACGCTCGAGTACCTGCAGTCGCTGAAACCCAACGATGAGCGTGACGGTGTCGGCCTGTACCACGCGAGCCCCCGGGACCCGGTCTGGGAGTATGTGCTGTCCGCCCAGCAGGCGGCGGAGTGCCTGGACGCCCAGCCTCAGCGGGTCGCGCTGATCGGCCACAGCCATGTCGCGCTGTCCTTCAGCCGCCCGGAGGGGGCCCTGGCAGGAGGTCAGACCCGCCAGGACGGGGAAACCGTCGAGATCGACTCCGGTGAGTGGCTGATCAACCCGGGCAGCGTCGGTCAGCCCCGGGACGGGGACCCACGCGCCGCCTGGCTGGAGCTGGATGTGGCGGCCGGCAGGGCTACATATCACCGCGTTGAGTACGACGTTGAGGGCGCCGGCGCGGTGATTCGCGAGGTTGGACTGCCCGAAGGCCTGGCCGAGCGGCTCCGCTACGGCCAATAAGGGCTGCTTAAGAACCTGGGTCTGAAAGGGGGGTTGGACGCAGGAAGTGGCTCCACCCCGTCTAAAGTCAGACGCTGGATGCTTTGTCGACGTGGGGTTGGAGCTGCCGCGGCGGGTGCAGTGGCAGCCGCGGTCGTACTCTCCGGTTGCGGGGGGAGCGGAAGCCTGCTCACCCGCGACCAGAGCAGCCAGCTCAAAACGGAGCTGGCAACGGTTTCCTCGGCACTTAGCGACGGCAACTGCCAGCGGGCCGCGGACGCGCTGTCCAACCTGAAGCAGGACATTGGGGAACTCCAGGGCGTGAACTCGACACTGATCTCAGATTTACAGGCAAGCACCAAGAGAACTTCGCGTCTGGCGGCTCGCGACTGTCCGACCCCGGCGGACCTCGCGGCGGGGATCGGCACCAAGTCGAGCACCAGCACCGCAACCACCCCGGATACGAGCACTCAGACTACCCCGGACACCAGCACCGAAGTGACCCCCACCACCGACACCTCAACCGAGTCCGAGCAGTCGACGCCGACCGAGACCCAGCCGACGGAGACCGTGACGCCGACGCCGACCGAGACGACCCCGTCCGCTACCTCCACCGAACCGTCGGGTGGGGGGTCGGTCGGGGGCGCCGGTACCAGCACCTCGGGCTCCTCGGGCAGTGGTTCCGGTAGCTCGGGCGGCGGCTCCACGTCACCATCGTCGGCTCCCAACCCGCCGCCCGCCAGCGGCGGTGACAGCGGCGGCGCCGGGCTGCTGGGTGGCAGTGGTGGCGGCGGAGCGGGCGGCCAGTGAGACGCGGCGATCTATTTGCCGGCCGCTACCGCATGGAGGGGCGTCTGGGCGTCGGCGGGATGTCGACAGTCATGCTTGCCTTCGACGAGCGCCTGGAACGCAACGTCGCCGTCAAGCTGCTGGCCGACCACCTGGCCGATGATGAGGCCTTCGTCTCACGCTTCCGGCGCGAGGCGCTCGCGGCCGCGCGGCTGATCCATCCCAACATCGTGCAGGTCTATGACTTCGGCCTGGACAAGCCCTCACAGCAGCACTTCATCGTGATGGAGCACGTCACCGGCCATTCCTGCGCGGAGCTGTTGCGCGATCGCGGCCACCTGGACGTGTCCCAGGGCGTGGAGGTCATCATCGAGGCCTGCCGCGGGCTCGACTACGCCCACCGCAACGGCGTGGTGCACCGTGACGTGAAGCCCGGAAACCTGCTGGTCTCCGACGCGCGGGTGACGAAGCTGGCCGACTTCGGGATCGCGCGGGCGACCAACCAGTCCAGCATCACCCAGGTCGGCTCGGTGCTGGGCACCGCCGCCTACCTGGCGCCCGAGCAGGCCCGCGGCGAGGCCGCCGGGCCCCAATCAGACCTGTACTCGCTTGGGGTCGTCAGCTATCAGCTGCTGTCGGGGCGGCTGCCCTATCAGGCGAAGTCGCTGTCGGAGCTGGCCCTCCAGCAGCAGCGTGAGGCACCGGCGCGCCTGGACGAGCTGAACCCGTCAGTCCCGGTGGAGCTTGCCGATGCGGTCGGGCTTGCGATCTCGATCAACCCGGCTGACCGGCCCGGTGACGCCTCGGAGCTGGCTGAGATGGTGGAGGACGGGATGCACGGCATCTCGCCCTACCGCGACACCGGTTCGCGCTTCTCGCCAACAGCCGCGGCGACCCGGATGCTGCCCGGCCGCGGTGACGAT
>JAFMRN010000030.1 GCA_017354065.1 Solirubrobacterales bacterium | reverse complement strand
GCCCGAACTTGGCGCCCAGGCCGGCCTTAGTGGAGGTCGTCGCCGCCGCCGTGTGATGGCCGCTGAGGACCCCGAACTTCAACAGCGCCAGCGGCCCGATTGGCAGCAGCGCTGCGAGCGCGCGGTTGGTCTGCTTCAGCTGCGACTCGAAGGAGGCGCACGCGTCACAGGTCTTCAGGTGCTTGCGCACGAGCGTGCTCGGGCGCTTGGTCAGGCCCTCGGCGACCTCGCCCAGCTCCGAGCGGACGTCATCACAGCTCAGCAGCCGTGCCTCGGCCGCCTCGGCCAGTGACACGCGGGCGCGGACCAGCAGCGACTTGACCGAAGACACGCTCGTCTCCATCGCCTCAGCGATCTGCTCATAGGACAGCGCGTCCATCTCGCGCAGCACCAGCGCCGTGCGCTGGGTCTCGGGCAGGTCATGGATGTCGCCGACCAGCAGCCGGAACTCCTCACGCTCATGGACCTTGTCCGCGGTGGAGGCACCGTGCTCGGCCAGGTGGACGTCCATTGAGTCGACGCCGATCGGCGGCGTGCGACGCAGGTGGTTGAGACAGCGGTTACGCGCGATCCGGTACAGCCACGGCCGCACGTTGATCGGGCGGTCATCCGCGTGGATCGCGTTGTAGGACGCGGTCAGCGCGTCCTGGAGGACATCCTCGGCGTCCTCACGGGAGCCGAGCAGGTGTCGGCAGAAGGCCAGCAGGCGGCTCTCATAGCGGCTGACCAGCGTCTCAAAGGCAGCGTCGTTCCCGCGCCTGATCAGCTTGACGAGGTGCTCGTCAGACTGCAGTCGCAATAGCGGAGAGCGACCGTGAAGGCCACTCGATCCGGAGTATTTCAGTGCCGAGACTTCCATGCCTATCGCCTTACTGTAATGCCGCCAACGTCAAGTATGAACCGTATTGCGGATTTTGTTGCAACTCTACCCCTCCACCGTAGGATTTCGGCGAGCCGGCCCGGGTAGACAAATCGGCAAAGTCGGCGGTCTTAAAAACCGCTTTCCCTCTGGGAAGTTGCGGGTTCGATTCCCGCCCCGGGTACTTCGTGGGCCTGGCGCGCAAAGACCGCAGGTGGCCTCAAAGGCCACCTGCGGCCAGAAACCGCTATGCAGCGCGCTGATCCTCGCCTGCGGCCTGGTCGCGCTCGGCGACCTTGGCCTGGATCTTTTCCTGCGCGAGCTCTGTGATGAGCTTCTCGACGATCGCGCGGTCGCCGTCGATCTGCAGGGCGCTGAGGTCGACGTTGGGGCCGAAGGCCTTGACCCAGGCGCTGGTCGCGCCCTTGGCCTTGGCCGTCGGATCCTCCGCGGAGTCCTCGACGATGCTGATCTCGCGCGGACCGAGCGCGAGCGTGAACACGGTCGCGCCGCCCTCACGGTCGCCGTCGGTCACCGTCAGCTCGACGCTCTGGCGCTTGTTGGACGGGGTCGCCAGACCGCCGGCCAGGCGGAAGATCGCGCCGATGTCCACGGCTTCACCGTTGCGCGGCGGCGACCAGGCCCACTCATAGCCCCAGCGGGACAGCTCTGCCAGCACCGGCAGCAGGTCCTTGGCGCGAGGGGTCAGCTCGTAGTCGACGCGCGGCGGAACCTCGCGGTAACGCTGGCGGGTCAGCATGCCGTCCGCGACCATCCGGTTCAGTCGCGAGCGCAGCTGTTCTGTTGATATGCCGGGCAACACCCGCTGGAGCTCAACGAACCGGCGAGGACCGGACGCTAGGTCTCGCACGATCAGGAGGGTCCACTTGTCGCCGACGAGATCTAGGGCTCGGGCGTCAGGCGACCACTGAGCGTATGGGTGGCGCTTGGGCGGTGGAACTTGGGGCATCAAGCCTCCGCTTTTCTGTTGGGTTCGACGTACGGAATTGCGGTCACGGTTCGGTGACTGCTGAGCACTGGTCCCCCGTCAGGCCCCATGCAAACACCTCGCCGTGGGACCTACGCCACCGAAATGACGTACGTCCCACGCCGGGCTTGGCCTGGACCTTAGCGGTTCCACACCGGTTTTGCCACAACTTGCGCAAAAATTTGCCAAAGGATGGAAAATTGATAAGCCGGTGGGTTGTGCGTGGGGATTGGTGCCACGGAAAGTGAGCCGAATTCGCAAGGACCAGAAGCGCAACCAACCGACGTCTGGGCCGTTCTACATAACGAATATCCAAAGATGGGCCGAAGACCTTGGTCCGTACCCCGATAGAGGTGCTGTGGGAAAGCTGATCTCTTTGTCCGAGCGACTCGCGGAGCGATCCTCGGAGCGTGGTATCACCGCACGCGGACGTGCCGCGTTTTTCTTTGCGTTGGATTGCCCGCTTTCCTACCTCGTGGCGGAGCGGATGGAGCGGGATTTTGGTCAGATCGCCTGGGTTCCGATGCTGTCGCCATCGGATCCGCGCCGGGCGCGAGAGCGGTTCTTCCGCACGCTGTCAATCGCAGCCGGCGCGGGCATGCCGCTGATTGAGCCGGAGAACTTCCCCTTTGACCCCAAGCCGGTCACCCGGGGAGCCGTGTTCGCCGCCGCACAGGGGGCGGGCGCCGGGTTCGCCGTCGCGGCCATGCGCCTGACCTTCGCCGGGGGCTTCGATCTCTCCGACCCGGACGTGATCGCGGAAGCCGCCGCCGCCGCGGGGCTGTCCGCGGAAGAGGTACTGACCGCCAGCCAGGATCCGGGCAACGACACGGCGCTGGCGTCGGTCGGCCGCGGCTTGGTGCGCCGCGGGGTGGCTGAGGCGCCCGTGATGCGGATTGACGGCGGCTGGTTCTCGGGCCTTGACGCGCTTGCACAGACGACCGAATTCACGGCCGCGCGCGCGAGCTATCACGCCCAGCTCAATAACCTGGCCTGACGCGCCGGCCGGGGGAACCGGCCAGCTTCAGGCCGCCGGTTCGCCGCCGGCGGCCGCTTTGACGCCTCTGTTTTGAACGGTTCCACCAGCCACATGGGAGACTTGTACGCATGAACGATCCGGTGGATCGACTGATCCGCGCGGTCGCACGTCGCGACAGCTTCGCCCTGATGTGGGCCCAGTTCGGCGGTGCGCACATAGTGCTGCTCGCCGGCATGCTGCTGTTCCGCCTGTTCGTCGCGATGGACGCGGGCGAGTTCTGGCTGCTGGTGGGCGTCTCCCAGATCCTGTGCGTGGCCGACAACGCGATGGGCGCGAAGCTGACCCGGGACATGTGGCGCCCGGTCCGCGCCTGGGAGCGGGGTGAGCGCAGCCCGGCCGCGACCGTCGACGCCTGGCGGGCTATCGCGTCGCTGCCGCTCACCTACCTGCGCAAGTCCGTGCGGCTGCCGCTGCTGCTCAGTTATCTGCCGTTCATCGCCTTTGCCAGCTGGCGGCTCAGCCTCAACTGGAAGGGCTTCGTGATCCTGGCCGTGGTCGGCACCACCGTGATCGCGTGTGCGGTCGTGGTCCGCTATTTCCTGATGGAGATCGTCTGCAGGCCCGTGATCGAGCGGGTCGCCGCCGAGCTGCCCGACGACTTCAAGCTGGAGCGCGCCGGGCTGCCGCTGCGCTGGCGCCTGTTCGCTGCCTTCCCGGTGATCAACATCGCGACGGCGCTGGTGGTCGCCGGCGTGGCGACTGACGGCAAGCCGATCTCACTGGAACGCCTGGGGATCGACTGGCTGATAGCGGTCGCGGTATCGCTGACGATCTCCATGGAGCTGCTGGTCCTGGTGGTGCGGACGGTCGGCACCACGCTGAGTGACATCCGCCAGGCGATCGAGCGCCTCGGCCAGGGGGACCTGCGGGCCCGTGTACCGGTCGTGGCGACCGACGAAACCGGCGAGCTGGCGCACTCCTTCAACCAGCTGGTGGAGGCGATCGGTGAGCGTGAGGCGCTGCGCGAGGCGTTCTCCGCTTATGTCGACCCAGGTCTTGCAGAACGGGTTCTCAGGGAGGGTTCTGCGATTCAGGGCGAAGATCTAGAGGTGAGCATCCTGTTCCTGGACATCAGGGAGTTCACGGCATTCTCTGAATCAGCCCGTCCGCGCGATGTGATGGCGCTGCTCAACGAATTTTGGGAGTTGGTGGTCCCGGTCTTGCTGCGCTGGGGTGGAAACGCGAACAAGTTCATCGGTGACGGCCTGCTCGGCGTGTTCGGCGCGCCCCAGCAGCTGGGTGACCACGCGCTGGCGGCGACCTCGGCCGCGCTGGAGATCAGCGCCCTGGTCAAACAGCGCTACGGGGGCAGCCTGAACGTCGGGATCGGCGTCAATACCGGGCATGTGATCGCGGGGACCGTCGGCGGCGGCGGACGTGTCGAGTTCACCGTGATCGGTGATGCTGTGAACATCGCCGCGCGCGTCGAGGAGATCACGCGCGAGACCGAGGACACGGTGCTGATCACAGAGGCCACGCGGCGCGCGCTGCCCGCCGGCGCCTTCGCCTTCTCGCCCCGGGACACCGCGCGGCTGAAGGGCAAGACCGTGCCCGTTGAGCTCTGGCAGGTCGCCCCGGTGATCCGGGCCAAGCGGGTTGACGGCGCCAGGCCCTCCGACGTCCCGGCTGGGGGTGAGTCGGCGGATGAGAGCGAGTCCACCGGCGATTTTGCGAGGGTCTCAGAGTGAGCGTGGACTCTCCGCCTATGTCCCATCCAAATAGTGCGTCGCGCGCCAGCGCGCTGAGCCGCGTGGTCCCCGGGCCGCGGCGCCTGCGCCTGGGCGTCGTTCACCTGTGGGACGCGATCTGCGAGATCGCCAAGGACATCTGGCAGATCAACGTGACCGGCCTGGCATCGATGCTCGCCTACAACATGCTGTTGGCGGTCGTGCCGCTGGCACTGCTGGGCCTGTTTGTCGCCGGCCAGGTGCTGGCAAGCCATACGGCGATGAACTCGGTCGAGCACGACCTGCAGACGATCTTCCCCGGCACCACCAAGGCGACGCTCGACTCGCTGCTGCACGAGGTCGCGGGTGCGACGCCGACTATCGGCGTGCTGGCGCTGATCGCCTCACTGTGGCTGGCATCGTCGTTCTGGGGTGCGCTGGACACGTCGTTCTCGCGCATCTACCGCTGCCAGGGACGTCCGTGGCTGAAGCAGAAGCGCTTTGGGATCGTGATGGTCGGTGTCGTGCTGGCCTTCATGCTGGCCTCGGTGCTCGTGCCGACGATGCAGTCGTTGCTGCGTAATACCGCCAACTCGCTGCCGATCCACATCCTCCACGTACACAGCTTCGTCTGGGCTGTGTCGCTCGCCTTTGGCGTGGTGGTGCTGTTCGCCTGCCTGGTGATGATCTACTCGCGCGTCCCGAACCGGCGGATCCCCTGGCGCGCGATCTGGCCCGGTGCGCTGGGCGCCAGCCTCGCGATGTGCGTGGTCGACTTCGGGTTCCCGCTGTACCTGTCATCGGTCTCGACGATCGCCCACTTCGGGACCACGCTGGTGTTCATCGTGATCGTGCTCGGCTGGTTCTACGTGATGGCTTTGATCATCCTCGTCGGCGGCGTGGTCAACGCGCGCGCGCTGCGGCGTGGTGACGGGCCGCACGACTAGCTCTGGCTCTTGAGCACGCGCGGCACGCGGAGGGTCGTGCGTTCGGAGTTGCACGAAGGCACCCGGATGTGGTTAGCTCTGCGGTGCCGGGTTATGGATGGTTCGGCCGGACGCCGCGCCCCATAGCACCGGAGTAGCACCAGTGCTCCACCAGGTCCCGGCCTGGCGCGGAATTAGCGGCACGCCCGGCCGAAGGATCGGCCTAGATAGAGGAGTAGGCACGCCAAGAGGGTGGGTCCTGCTCCACCAGCCCGATCCACAGGAACAGGCAATGAGCTGGCGTACCTGTTAACGGTCGCAGGGAGAGCCCTGCCCGATAAACACATGCATTTTGTCTGTCCTCGCGCGCAGCTAGCGTCCATCGACTAGCTAAATTCGCCCTGCTCGTGTAGCATCCGATTCGGATATGAGCACGGACGCTTGTATTAGCCCCGACATGGAGCGTCGGCTACGCGCCGTTGACGCGCGATTCCGCGGCGGCCACACGAACCGCTGGCTTGCCACGCAAGGTTTGTCTGCCGGCGTGGTGCTGGCAGGCGCCGTGGCGCTGGCGTTCAGCGGTGGCTTCAGTTCTTCGGGTCTCCCGGTTCTGGGACTGACCGCGCTGCTGTATCTCATCTGTCGGCATCTGCGCGTGCCGGTCGGCGCGGGCTATACCGTTCCGACCCTGCTCGCGCTCGTGCCGATGCTGCTGCTGGTGCCGGCACACCTCGTGGGGTCGACGGTCGTCGTCTGCGAGCTGATCTACGTGGTGCTCCCGACCAGCAAGGCGCGGATCGAAGCTCCGCTGCTGGCGGCGCAGGTCGCGGACTCAGCTGCGGGCCTCGGAGCAGCACTGGTCCTGACCCTGATCGGTCCAGCCGCGTTTCAGCTCAACGCTTGGCCGGCCTACCTGTGCGCGTTGGGCGCCTACTTCATCTGCGACGCGCTCACTTACGCGCGCTACTGGTTTGCCGAGCGTGAGAACCCGTTGGACTTCGCTGAGATGCGTTGGCTCCACCTGATGGACGCGTGTCTGGCCTGCGTCGCGTTCCCGATCGCGATGATCGCGGCCCAGGCCGGCGTCGGTCTGCTGCTGATGCTGATCCCGGTGTTGGGCATGATGAAGCTGTTTGCGCGCGAGCGGAACGCCCGTTTTGACACCTCGCTGGCGCTGTCTGACGCCTACCGCGGCACCGCCGAGCTGCTGGGTGACGTGATTGAGGACGACGACGCCTACACCGCCGAGCACAGCCACGACGTTGCCGACCTGTCGCTGGCGGTGGCCACGCGGCTCGGCCTGGACTCCGTGCGGCGCCGGAACGTCGAGTTCGGCGCGCTTCTGCATGACGTCGGCAAGGTCCGGGTGCCGCACGAGATCCTGCGGAAGGCCGGCAAGCTGACCGACTCCGAATGGGCCGTGATGCGCCAGCACACCGCCGACGGTGAGCGGATGCTGACCCCGCTGGGCGGAACGTTCTCAGAGGTCGGGCGGATCGTCCGGGCCACGCACGAGCGCTTTGACGGCAGCGGCTACCCCGACGGTCTGGCCGGCGCGGCGATCCCGATCGAGTCGCGCGTGATCGCCGCCTGTGACGCCTGGAACGCGATGACGACGTCGCGTCCGTACCGGCGGGCGCTCAGCACCGAGGTTGCGATTGAGGAGCTGCGCGCCTGTGTCGGCACGCAGTTCGATCCGCGGGTCATCCGCGCGCTGCTGGAAGAGGTCGGCCCGCCTTACGCGGTCGCTCAGCTTGACGCGGCCGCGCTGCGGTCGCTCAGCGCCGCCTGAGACCGCGCGGCCGGGGACGAAAGTCCACCGGATCACTTTCCTATACTTTGTGTAGTCCATGGCGAAGCTGTTCTCCTTTCCGGATCCGGTCAACGACAAGGCCGCCCGCACGGTTGCGACCGTCGTGCTGATCGAGGTCGTGCTGATCCTCGCCACCGGCTGGTGGTGGCTCTCGCTGGTGCTGGCCTACGGCTTCTGGGCGCGCGTTCTGACCGGTCCGACCCTGAGCCCGATCGGCTGGCTCGCCCAGAACGTGATCGCCCCGCGGTTCCTGGGCGAGAAGAAGTACGTTTCGGGCCCGCCCAAGCGGTTTGCCCAGGGTATGGGGGCGTTCATGTCCACCTGCGTGGTGGTGTTCGGGTTCCTGCTCGGCTGGCACCCCGTCGGCTACGTCTTCCTGGGCATGTTTGTTCTCGCCGCCGGCCTTGAGGCCGGCTTTGGCTACTGCCTCGGCTGCAAGGTCTTCGGGATAGCGATGCGCCTTGGCCTGGTTCCCGAGGAGGTCTGCGCTGAGTGCGCGGACATCAGCGGGCGCCTGGGCATCAAGTCCGCTGCTTAGAAAACAAGCGCCGCCAGCCGCGGCGCGCGCCCTGCTTCTGGGCTGCCGGCTCGTTCGCCAGGCTGACTGCCGCGCCGCGCAGGATGTCGTGTTCTGAGACCTGCACGGCACCAAGTGAGAACAGCTCCATCACCTCGGCCAGGATCAGGGCGCCCGGCACGATCACCCCGGCGCGGTCCGGGTGCAGGCCCTTCAGCTGCTTGAGCTCGGCGAGGGGCTTGTCGCGCAGCTGCGCGTAGAGGCGCGCGACCGCCTGGCGCGTGAGCTTGTAACCGTGGACCTTGGCCGGGTCGTAGGGGTCCAGCTCCTGGTCTATCGCCGCCAGCGAGGTCGGGGTGCCGGCCACCGCCAGCGCGCGCACGACGTTGCCACGCTCTGGCTCAGGCACGGCCTCAGCCAGCGTGGCGCGAACGTCCTTGGCCATCGCGTCGAGCTCCTCGGCCGCGGGCGGATCCGACTTGATGTGCCGGTCGGAGTGGCGGACAACGCCGATCTGGGTGGACACGTTGAAGCTTGCGAGCTGCCCGTTCCCGACGATCAGCTCGGTTGAGCCGCCGCCGATGTCAAGCACCAGCGTCCGCGCCTGGTCGTCGGGTTCCAGCTCGTCGGTGGCGCCGCGGTAGGTCAGCTGCGCCTCCTCCTCGCCGCTGATCACGTGCACCCGCACGCCGTAGCGGAACAGGACGTCGTCAGCGAACTGCCTGCCGTTTTTCGCGTCGCGCACGGCGCTGGTCATCAGCACCTCGACCTGCTGGATGTCGGCGAGGCCGCGGACCGTGGTGGTGTACTCGCTCAAGGCGGCGTGCACGCGGGCGAGCGCATCCTCGTCCAGGCGGCCGCTCGCGTCGAGACCGGCGCCGAGGCGCGTGATCCGGCTGAGGCGCGTCTGCTCACGGACTATGTGCCCGCCCTCCACCTCGGCTATCAGCAACCGGGTGGTGTTGGTGCCTACGTCGATGATCGCGATCTTCATCGTGCTTGCACCGCGTTGGGCAGGGGTTCGCCGGCCAGGCCGGCCAGGACGTTGTCGACCGTCATGTCGGCCATTCGCGCGCGTGTACTTTCTGTCGCGGAGCCGATGTGGGGCGCGATCAGCAGGTTCGGCGCCTGCCACAGCGGGTCGGATGCGGGCAGCGGCTCCGGATCGGTCACATCCAGCGCGGCGGCGGCGAGCCGGCCCTCGTTCAGGGCTGCGGCCAGCGCCCGTTGATCGACCAGGCCGCCGCGCGCGGTGTTGATCAGGATCGCGCCGTCACGGACGTGCTCGAGCGTCTCCGTGTTGATCAGGTGCTTGGTCTCCGGCGTCAGCGGCGCGTGGAGGCTGATGAAGTCAGCTTGTGCCAGCGCTTGGCTGAGCTGGCTGTGGTCGCGACCGACGGTGATCACCGGCATGTCAAACCCCTGGGCGCGGCGGGCCATCGCCGTGCCGATGCGACCACCACCGATGATCAGCAGAGTCTTGTTGTGCACGTCTGCACCTAGGAACCCCCGGGGCTCCCAAGTCTGCCAGTCCGTGTGGGCGTTCTCAAGCGCCGCGGGCAGCTTCCGGGCGGCGGCCATCAGCAGCGCCCAGGCCAGGTCGGCGGTCGCCTCCGTCAGCACGTCCGGCGTGTTCGCCACGGCGACGTTGTGCGCGGCGGCGCTGTCCAGGTCGATGTTGTCGTAGCCGACCGCGTAGTTGGCGACCACCTTCAGGTTCGGGCTTGCGTTGATCAGCTGCGCGTCAATCCGGTCGCTGAGCATCGTGATCAGCGCGTCTGCGCCGCCCGCCTTGCTGATCAGTTCGTTGTGGCTCGGCGGCAGGCGCTCAGGCCACACCTCCACCTGGTGGCTCTCAGCCAGGCGGTCCAGGGCCGAGCCGGGGAGCTGGCGGGTGACGAATACACGGGCCACGGACGGGGCATCCTAGTGACCCGCTGTTGGGCGGATCGTTCGACGGACGTCGTAATATCTCCGGAGATGGGAGCTCTGCAGGTGCTTTCAGCTGAGCAGGAGGCCGATCCTGATGCGGGACCGGACGGACTGAGCCTGGCGCTGGTTCTGGGGGCCTTGAGCGATCCGATCCGGCTGGCGATCGTGAGCGAGCTGGCGGACGGCTCCGAACGTTCCTGTGGGAGCTTCGACCTGGGGATCGCCAAGTCCACCAGGAGCCATCACTTCAACGTGCTTGTAGAAGCGGGCATCTTGACGCGCCGGGTGGAGGGCCGCATCCGCAAGCTGAAGCTGCGCCGTGATGCGTTGGAGGCGCGGTTTCCCGGCCTGCTGGACGCGGTGCTGGGCGGTAGCCGGCGGTGAGTGCGGTCGCTGCTGGGCGTGTCGCTGACGCCGATCTCTTGGAGCGGATCGAGCGGCATGCCTCCAGGGCGTGGCCAGCGACGCTGGTCTCGGAGTTCGGTGACGGCTGGCTGCTGCGCGCGACCCCCGGCCTGTTCCGGGCCCGCTCCAACAACACGCTGACACCGCGGCGCCCGCTGAGCGACGGCGAGCTTGACGCGGCTCTGGCGGCGACGCTTGAGTGGGCCGAGGGCCACGGGACGCCGGTCGGCATGCAGGTGGTGCCCCTGGACCTCCACGCCGGCGTGGTCGACCGCCTGTGCCTGCTGGGCTGGGAGCCGAATGACCCGGTCCAGGTCTTCGCCGCGCCGCGGGAGCGGATCGCCGCGGCGGGGGAGATGGAGCTGGTGGTCACACGCGGGCCTGACCCGGCCTGGATCGACACCTGGGCCGAAGCCGACCCGAGCCATGACCGCGCCGCCGTGCAGAAACACGCCGCGACCGTGTTCGCGAACCTCGGGGAGCGCGGCCTGTTCATGCGCGGCGGTGATGACGCTGTCGGCATAGCCGTCGAGGGCGACGGCCTGGTCGGTCTGTTCTCACTCGCGGTGCGGCCGGAGGCGCGCCGCCGGGGGCTGGGCCGGCGTTTGGTGCGCGCGATGCTCGCCCACGCCAGCGCGCAGCTTGCTTACCTCCAGGTGAGTTCCGGTAATACGCCGGCGGTTCGGCTGTACGAGTCCCTGGGCTTTGAGGAGATCTATCGCTATCAGCATGTCTCCGGTCCATCGAGCGTGGCTTCTGCTTGTTAGGCGGGCATCTCAAACCCCGAGGCCCTCAAGCGTGAAGTCGCCGTTGGCGTCCCGCTCATCAAAGTCCTCCAGCTCGACGATCAGGACCAGCTTGCGGTCGGTCCACAGGAACCGGACCTCTCCCATTCCGAACTCAACCGTGTCCGGCAGCGGCAGGCCGTTGTCTGCGAGTAGCTCCAGCACGCGCCGCTGGACGCGCTGTTTCTGGTCGATCGGTGCCATGCGACGATCCTCGCGCCTGGGCCTGTAACCGATCAAGACACGTTGTGACCGTTCTGGACCAGGTCTGTGACGACTCCGTAACGGATGCTGGATCGCCCCGGGAGGTCGCCTTTACCGGCCCCGCCAGCGCGCAAACCGACCGCGGCAACCTGCTATTAGTAAATGCCCGCCGCGGGGTGGAGCAGTCTGGTAGCTCGTCGGGCTCATAACCCGAAGGTCGCAGGTTCGAATCCTGCCCCCGCTACTTAGGAAGTCCCTGGTATTTGAAGGGTTTGGGAGCCTCGACTCGGTCGGGGCTCCCGTCGTTTCGGGGCTGCGTCAAACATTTGTCAAACGAACCGGGGCGGACGGGGGGTCATTCGCTCGACGCGGCAGCCGGCGACTTAGCGGTCGGGGTTGATGATCATGTCGAACACGCGCTTGGCTAGGGCGGGGTCGGCGGCTTCACCGGCGATGACCTGCTTGTAGACGAAGGATTCGCTAAGGCGGACGATGAGGTAGGCGAGGTCCGGTGCCGGTAGCGGGGGGTTGTAGGTGCCGGCGGCTTCTTCGGTCCTGATTTCTGAAGTCCAGTAGTCGGTGATGCGCGCCGATGTTGGGCCCTTGGATGTCGTCAGGACGCGCAACGCGAAGTCGGGTTCGGTCTCGAGCAGGTGTTGCATCGGCTCGAACGCCATCAGGGTCTGGACCAGCCACGACGCGACATGTGAGAGCGCCGCGCCGTCGTTGGCTTCGGTCCGGATGCGTTCGGCTTTGGCTGAAGTGATTGCCAGTTCGGCCATGACCTCGCCCAGCAGTGCCGCGCGGCTACCAACCCAGCGATACAGCGTGACGCGGCTGATCCCGAGCTGCTCGGCGATGGTTTTCATGTCGACGCGTTCGCCGGCGAGGAAGGCGCGTCTGGCGAGCTTGTATGCGTCCAGTGGCTGCGGTCCTGAAGGCCCGGTGTCGCCCTGGAGAGCTCGGCTCAACGGCGTCTGCGTCCCTGATGTTACATTCTGGCCGAGTGTTTCATCCATGTGACATCCAGTAGAAAGGTAATCAGGGATGGCTGACACGACTGTGCGGTCGGTGATGATCACCGGTGCGAATTCCGGTATCGGGAAGGAGTTGGCGCGCCAACTCGCCATGCATCCTGAGGTCGAGAAGGTCCTGCTCGCCTGTCGCAACGCCGGTCGTGCGCGGGCCGCGCAAGCTGAGCTTGAAGCGCTTACGGGTCGCAAGCTGTTTGACGTGGTGATCCTCGATACATCCGATCCGGAGTCTGTGAGGTCCGCCGTGCGAGAGCTTGGCGGACCGATCGACGCCGTGGTGATGAACGCCGGCGGGACGGGCGGACCGGAGCCCGGGGCGGTCACTGCGACCGGTGCTATCAGCGTCGTCGCGGTCAACGTGCTGGGCCATGTAGCTCTGCTTGATGCCCTGATCGACGGTGGAGTATTGGGTCAGGTTGCGGTGCTGACCGGAAGCGAGGCGGCGCGAGGTGTTCCCAAGCTGTTCATGCCGCGACCCGCGTTCCGATCTACGTCGGTGGACGAGCTGGTCAGTGCGATTGACGGCAGCTACTGGGCGAGCAAGCGGTTTGATCCCGCGGCGGCGTATGGGCACGCCAAGTACATCGCGGCGCTGTGGATGGGGGCGATGGCTCGCCAGCATGCCGAGCTTCGTTTCGTCACGATGAGTCCCGGCGGGACCGCTGGCAGCCACATTGCCGATTCGATGCCGCGGGCCCAACGGCTGGCGTTCAAGCTAGTGGTCACCGGCAGGCTCGGACAGAGGCTCGGGCTATCGCATCCGTTGCCGTTGGGCGCCGCGAGGCTGTTGGGGGCGGTTACGGATTCGCGTTACGCGGATGGCGTGTTCTTCGGGAGCCGCGCCCATACGTTGACCGGTCCGATCGTTGATCAGGCGACGATCTTCAGCGATCTGGCGGACCCGAGCTTTCAGGACAATGCGGACGCCGCGCTACATCGATTCCTCTGAACCTCCGCATGACCGACGACGAACTCACCGACGCGTGGGAAGCCGGAGCCACGTTCCCGGGTGGCATCAGTCATGAACAACATCTGCGCATTGCGTGGGTGCTGCACCGGCGGCATGGGTCGAGCAAAGCGCGAGACAGGCTCCTGAGTGGGACCGAACGTGCCTGCGAAGCTCACGGCGTTCTACAGAAGTTCGATGCCGCGCTTACCGAACGGTGGGCAGACTTGATTGCCAGTGCGATAGCTGTCGACGGGCTTATGGGTAGCGCCGACGAGTTCCTGGAAGCTCATCCCCAGCTGCATCGTGGCGACCTTCTTGGCGGCTGAGCGGCTGAGCCCGTGGGGAGCTGGCTGCCCCTGAAGGCCGCGAGGCGCGGGCGATCCGACTGGCTGGGCAGGCCGTACCAACCTGTGGAGGATTCACTTGACGTCCTTGATCCCAATTGGGATGCGGATCGGCTCGCGCTGACCGGGCTTGAGGGCGTCGGCATCGTGCTCTGACAGCAGCGACCCCCACGGTGCCACGTAGACGTCCCTCCCTCCGAACGGTTCCGTGCGGTCTTGATCAG
>JAFMRN010000382.1 GCA_017354065.1 Solirubrobacterales bacterium | reverse complement strand
GTGATCTTGCCGAACATCGCTGGGTGCGCCCGGCCGGTGCGGATGACCGCGAACTCCTCCTTGGCCACCGAGACGGCCTTTTCCATCTTCTCCTCGGCCTCGAGGAGGGTCTCGTCAATCACAGCGGGCTCCTGTCCATCGCATGCCTGTCCGGCGGCTAGCCGCGCGCATCGGCTTCGCCGCTCCTGCTGACCAGCGTGCCGATCTTCTCCCCGCGCACCGCTCGCACGACGTTACCCTTTTCCATCAGGTCAAAGACGACAATGGGCAGGCCGTTGTCCATGCACAGGCTCACCGCCGTGGTGTCCATGAACTTCAGCCCCAGGCGGAGCACCTCACCGTAGTCCAGCTGATCGAACCGCATCGCGCTGGGAGTGATACGCGGATCCGCGTCGTAGACCCCGTCCACCTGGGTTCCCTTGAGCAGCGCCTCGGCCCCGATCTCCAGCGCACGCTGCGCCGCGCACGTGTCGGTGGAGAAGAAGGGAGCGCCGAGCCCGGCCCCGAAGATGACGATCCGCCCCTTCTCCAGGTGCCTGATCGCGCGCCGGGGAATGTAGGGCTCGGCCACCTGTCCCATCGTGATGGCGGTCTGGACTCGCGTGTCCACGCCCAGCCTCTCGAGCACGTCCTGCAGCGCGAGGCAGTTGATCACGGTGCCGAGCATTCCCATGTAATCGGCCCGGGCGCGGTCGATGCCGCTTTCGGCGAGTTCCCGGCCGCGGAACATGTTCCCGCCGCCGACGACCGCCGCGACCTGGACCCCGTCCTTGACCACGGCGACGATCTCCCGCGCGATGCGCTGCACGACGCTGGGGGAGATGCCCAGTGGCTCATCCCCGGAGAAGGCCTCGCCGGACAGCTTGACGACGACCCGCCGCCACGGACTGTGCACCCAGTCAGCGGCGGCCGGGAACTCAGCGGCAGGCGCGGTATCGCCGTCTTCCGCTGGGGTGTGGCCGTTGCTCGTGGTTGCGGCACCCTCTCTGACGGCAGAACCGGTCACGCGTGCCGCGCCGTCCCCCCTGTCGGGGCTGTTATCCACGAGGCGGCCTCCTCCTTGTGTCTCGTTCCGGGTAACGCTCCTCAGCCTGCCTGGCCGATCTGGAAGCGCGCAAACGCCTTCACCGTGACGCCTTGCTCGCTGAGCATCTGCTTGATCGTCTTCTTGGGCTCCTTGACGAACGGCTGCTCGACAAGCGCGACATCTTTGAAGAACGAGCCCAGCCGGCCCTCAACGATCCTGGGGATCGCCTGCTCCGGCTTGCCCTCCTCCCGGGTGATCTGCTCCGCGATGCGGCGCTCGTTCTCGACGATGTCGGCCGGCACCTGGTCGCGGGTCACAAATTGCGGCCGCATCGCGGCGATCTGCTGGGCAACGTCCTTGCCCACCTGCTCGTTCGGCGCCTCCAGCTGGACCAGCACGCCCACGGTCGGCGGCAGCGCCCGGTCGGACCGGTGCAGGTAGCTGGTGACGTAACCGCCTTCCAGCAGCGCGTACCGGCCGAGCTCAAGCTTCTCCTTGAGCGAGGCACCGGCCTCGTCGATCAGCTGCTGGGCGGTGACCTCCGGGCGCACTTCCAGCCCAAGCAGGGCGAGCCGGTCGGCGGGCCGCTGCGCCAGCGCCGCGGCGGTGATGTCCGCCGCCACCGCCTGGAACACGTCGGTCTTCGCGACGAAGTCCGTCTCGCAGTTCAACTCGACCAGGACCCCGGCGCTGGTGCCGTCGAGCGCCGCCGCGATGAGCCCGTTGGCTGCCGTCCGCGTGGCCCGCTTGGCCACATCCTTGACGCCCTTGAGGCGCAGCAGTTCTACGGCCTTCTCGAAGTCGCCGCTGGAATCCGTCAGCGCGTTCTTACAATCCATCATCCCCGCGCCGGTCGCGTCGCGAAGCCGCTTCACGTCCGCGCTGGTGAAGTTCGCCATGTCCTCATCTCTCACTGTCTGATCTGACTGCCTGATCAGTCTTGG
>JAFMRN010000381.1 GCA_017354065.1 Solirubrobacterales bacterium | reverse complement strand
CACGCTGCATCGCCTCGACGGCGTTCCGTTGACGCTGCAGACACCGCGGCCCAGCGACGCGCCCGGCGCCGCGGAGCTGCTCAACCGGCTCAGGAACTCGATATGAGCGCCCTGCGGATCAGCGGCGGCCGGATCCATGACCCCGCGAACGGGGTTGACGGCGAGGTCCGCGACCTGTGCGTTGAGCACGGCCGGGTAGTCGCTGACGTCGGCCCGGAGGCGCGGCAGATCGACGCGCGCGGGATGGTCGTGTTGCCCGGCGGGGTCGATATCCACGCCCACATCGCCGGGCCGAAGGTGACCGCCGCGCGCAAGCTCTCTCCGGATGACCGGCGCGATGACCCGCTTGAGAGGACCGAGCTGCTGCGCTCGGGCACCGGTGGCCTGGTCCCCTCCACGTTCGCCACCGGCTATCGCTACTCGCTGCTCGGCTACACGACCGTGGTCGAGGCCGCGGCCCCGCCGCTCGCGGCGCGCCACGTGCTGTCCGAGCTGTCAGACACGCCGATGATCGACAAGGCGTTCCTGCTGTTGATGGGCAACAACCAGGTGATCTTCGAGCTGATCCGTGAGGGAGACCCCCAACGGCTCCGCGACGCGATCGGCTGGTGGCTCGCGGCGACCGGCGGCTACGGGGTGAAGCTCGTGAACCCCGGCGGGGTTGAGCTGTGGCGCCAGCGCAACGCCGCCGTTGAGAGCATCGATGACGACGTCAAGGGCTTCGGCGTCACGCCGCGCCAGGTGCTCGAGGCGATCGGGGGCGCGGTCCATGAGCTGGGTTTGCCACACCCGGTCCACATCCACGCGAACAACCTCGGGCTGCCCGGAAACGCCGACACCACGCTCGCGACGATGCGCACCTTGGCCGGCGTCGAGACGCACTTTGCCCACATCCAGTTCCACTCCTACGGCGGACAGCCGGGCGGGCAGCCACGCTCGCGCGCCGCGGAGATCCTCGATCATCTCCACGCCCACCCCGAGGTGACGGTCGACGTCGGCCAGGTGATGTTCGGGGAGGCGATGACGATGACCGCTGACGGCGGGCTGTCCGCACGGCTGCGTGACCTGACCAGCGGCAAGTGGATCAACCACGACACCGAGGTCGAGACCGGCTGTGGAATCGTGCCCTACACCTATGCGGAGAGCAGCTACGTGCACTCGTTGCAGTGGGGTATCGGCCTGGAGCTGTTCCTGCTGGCGAAGAACCCCTGGCAGGTGATGCTGTCGACCGACCATCCCAACGGCGGATCGTTCCTGTCCTATCCGAAGCTGATCCGCCTGCTGATGGACCACAGCTTCCGCGAGGATCAGCTCGGACGCGCCAACCAGCGCGCGATCCGGCGCACGGCCCTGCTGGACGGGCTCGATCGCGAGTACACCCTGAATGAGATCGCGATCATCACCCGTGCCGCCCCGGCGCGCAGGCTCGGCCTGACCCACAAGGGCCACCTCGGCGTCGGCGCTGACGCGGACGTGACGATCTACAACGACCTGGCCGACCGCGAAGAGATGTTCGCGACCCCGCGTTACGTGCTGAAGGGCGGAGAGCTGGTGGTTGAGGACGGCGAGCTGCGCCAGGTCGAGGACGGTGTGCTGCTCTCAGCGCGGGCGCCGTATGACCCGGAGGTCGAGCAGGTGCTGGAGCCGCTGTTCGGGGACCGCTACACGGTCGCCTTCCAGCACTACCCGGTCCATGATCCGGCCCTGCGTGAGCCGGCGCGAATCGTCGAGGCGGGCCGATGACCGAGCACACGCTCGCGGACGCTCAGGTCGTCGACACCTACGCGGAGGCGTTCCAGATGCGTTACTCGCGGCTGCTGATCACGGCCGCGACCGAGGCCTGGGCGCATGAGGCGGGGCGGATCATGACCGGCTTTGCGACGTCGGTGATCGGCTGCAAGTGTGAGGCCGGGATCGAGCGGACGCTGAGCGCCGAGGAGACACCTGACGGCCGTCCCGGGATCGCCGTGCTGTTGTT
>JAFMRN010000380.1 GCA_017354065.1 Solirubrobacterales bacterium | reverse complement strand
CCAGGCCGGCGGCCGCGCACAGCTCGCCGAGCCGGCTGAAGGAGTAGCCAAAGCGCACATGTCCGCCGACCGCCTCGGCCGCGGCGCGGTCGAGTGCCAGCTCGCGATGGTCATCGGACGGGGTTGTCAGGAACATGCGCCCGCCGGGGCGCAGCAGCTTCGCCAGCCCGTTGATCAGCGCGCCGTCATCGTGGATGTGCTCGATCGTCTCGAAGCAGACGATCTCATCAAAGGGATCCAGGCCCTCAGCGAGCTGGCTCAGGTCCGCCAGGTCGCCGTCAATGAACTTCAGCTGGTCATGCCCGAGGATCTCAGCGCGACGCCGCGCGGCGGCGTTGGCGGCCGGGTCGAAGGAGATGCCCGTGACCTTGTTGCCGCGGCTCGCGAGATACAGCGCGAACCAGCCCGAGCCACAGCCCGCGTCAAGCGTGCGCGCGCCTGGATGGCTGTGGCGCCGCAGCAGCGCGTAGCGCTCTGACACCACCGGGTCTCCGATCATCCCCGGACGCCAGCCCGCCAGTCGCACGGCGCGATCACCCCAGCGCGTACCGGTCACGGCCCGTGCCGGCGCACCTGCGCTCACCGCCATACCCATCCTCCCTCTCCGCTCAGTCTGTCTGCATAAAGATAAACGAAGAATGGCGGTGTTGTTTAGATTCCGCGGCGTCTTGAACCTGGTCCGCCGCCACCCGCTGCTCACGGCCGCTGCCGTCGGGCTCCTGCTGCGCGTGGCCTACGTGCTGGCGACGCTGCACTTCATCCCCCACAGCGACAACCAGTCTTACCTGGACCGGGCGATGTACCTGTACCAGCACCACGCGCTGATGCCGAACGTGAAGGGCACGCGCGTGGAGCCCGATGCCTACTGGCCGCCGGGCTTCCCGGCCGCCATGGCGATCCTGCTGGAGCTGAACTCGATCGCGCACCCGCTGGGCGATATCCCGTTCATCCGGCTCGGCTTCTCGGTCTTCGGGCTGATCTCGATCCCGGCGCTGGCGTTCATCGCGCGCGAGCTGTTCGGCCCGCGTGAGGGGCTCATCGCCGCCTGGCTTGCGGCGCTGTTCCCGCCGGCGATCTACGTCGGCGCCTCGATGTACTCGGAGTCGATGTTCGTACCGATCGCCTTGTGCGCGATCGCCGCGATGCTGGCCTACCGCCGCGACGGGCGCCGGCGCTGGCTGGTGATCGCGGGCCTGCTGACGGGCGTCTCGGCGCTGACCCACTCGGAGGGCCTGGCGCTGGCGCTGCCGTTGTGCTGGGCGGCGTGGAAGGGGCCGGCCTCAAAGGCCGGCCAAAATCTGGCGGTGCTGGTGGCGGCGATCCTGGTGGTCGTCGCCCCCTGGACGATCCGCAACGCCGTCAAGTTCCACGCCTTCGTGCCGGTCAGCACGTCGCTCGGGAACACGCTTGCGGGTACCTATAACCCGTCATCGGCGGCGGTCGACGCGCACTGGCTCAAACCCCAGTCGCTGCCCGAGTACGCGGGCCTGTTCAAGGCGCACCCGCTGACCGACCCGACCCAGGACTCCGCGCTGACCCACGCAGCGCTCAGCTACGTCTCCAAACACCCCTTCTACGTGGTGACGGCCGGCTTCTGGAACACGGTGCGGATCCTGGAACTGCAGGGCAGTCAGTTCTCGGCCAACCTGGAGGGCATCCCCGTGTGGGGCAACTGGCTCGGCAACCTCGCCTTCTGGGCGCTCGCGCTTGTCGCGATCGCGGGCGTACCGGCGCTGCGCCGCACCCCGGGCTGGGTGTGGCTGACCCCTTTGCTGATGTACCTGGCGGTCGTCTTCCTGAACACGGAAACGCCCCGATTCCGTGCGCCGATCGACCCCTTCCTGATGCTCGCCGCGACACCGGTGCTGGCTCGCGCGGCATCAAAAATGCCTGCAACTCGCCTAAAGCAACGCTAACGGACGGCTTAGCAAGGTCTTACGCAGTTTCGTACCCTCCGCTTGGATGACCAGAGTGCGACGCTT
>JAFMRN010000379.1 GCA_017354065.1 Solirubrobacterales bacterium | reverse complement strand
GTTTGGGGCGCCCGAACCAGGCCATGGACCGGCAGCAGCGCCCGCAGCTCAAGTCCCTCCAGCGAAACGGCGCGGGACAGCAACCACTGGCGCAGGCCGCCGGTAAGCACCGCCAGCACCACATCGTTGACGGTGGTCCCGAACACCGACTTCACCCGCACGTAGTCGTCGAGCTCGTGGCGGACCAGCTCATAGCGGCGGTGCCGTCCGATCGGAACGTTCAGCGGGCTCGCCGGCGCCGGGTTCAGGCTGGCAAGCGCAAGCTCGCCGACACCCGCGGCGACGCCGACCGCCTCACGCAGGGTGCCGGTCGGATGCAACGCGGCGTCAAGCGTCCGCCCGGCCAGGCCGACGCCGAACCCGACGGCGTCAACCGCGCCCCGGACCAGCAGCTCGCGCTGGGAAGGCGTGGCATGCGCTGAGGACCCGGCATCAGACGCGCCGGTGCCTGCAAGCAGATCGAGCGCTCCGAGAATCAAATGGGACTTGAACACCACCGCGAAGTGGTCGGCGCCGCACTCCACCAGCCAGCACTCCCACAGCGGCCGCTTGCGGTCCAATTGCTGACCCGCCACCTGGGCCACAAAGGTGCGCAGCTCGCTGTCACCGGCGGGTGAGGGCAAGGCAGCCGGGCGCACGTGAAAGCCGATGTCAAAGGCCGGGTCATCTGCCCAGCGAGGCCCGCCCGGGGCGTCCAGAACCTTCTGGCGGAAGCGCGGGGACAGCCGCGCGGCCAGAAAATCGCTGAATTCGGCCACGGACGGCACCGCTCCTTCAAGCACCAGGACCCCGCCCGTATGCATCCCGTCGCGTGTCAGAAAGCTGGCGTCAAGCGCCGAGAGCCGGTCCAGATGTCGTTGGGCCACCAGTGCAAGGTACCCTGAGTACGAGCATGGGCACAACGGTTCCCGAAAAGATCCTGCTCGCCGCCCCGCGCGGCTACTGCGCGGGCGTAGATCGTGCGGTGCAGACGGTCCAGCACGCACTTGAGTTGCACGGCGCCCCCGTGTACGTGCGCAAGGAGATAGTCCACAACAAGCACGTGGTGGAGACGCTGCGCGAGCGTGGCGCGATCTTCGTCGACTCGGAGACCGAGGTGCCCGAGGGCGCGACGGCCGTGTTCAGCGCTCACGGGGTGAGCCCCGAGGTGCACGCCAACGCCGAGACCCGCAACCTGAACACAATTGACGCGACCTGTCCGCTGGTCACAAAGGTGCACCGTGAGGCGCTGAAGTTCGCCGCTGAGGGGTACACGATCGTGCTGATCGGCCACGCCGGGCATGAGGAGGTCGAGGGCACCATGGGCGAGGCGCCCGACTCGATCGTGCTGGTGGAGACCGTCGAGGATGTCGACTCGCTGCAAGCAGCGGAGAAGATGGCCTACATCTCCCAGACCACCCTGTCGGTCGATGAGACATCAGCCGTGATCGCGCGGCTGCGCGAGCGCTTCCCGCACATCATCGGCCCCCGGACCGACGACATCTGTTATGCGACCACGAACCGTCAGGCTGCGGTCAAACAGCTCGCGGAGCAGTGTGACCTGGTGCTGGTGATCGGCTCGAAGAACTCCAGCAACTCCAACAGGCTTGTCGAGGTCGCCCGTGAGAACGGGGCCCAGTCACACCTGATCGACAACGAGAACCAGGTCCAGGAATCCTGGATTGAGGGGATGCGCGTGGTCGGGATTACATCCGGCGCCAGCGCACCGGAGACGCTCGTCCAAAACCTCGTTGAGTTCTTCCGTGCACGCGGCACCCAAGACGTGTCCGAGCTTCAGGTGGTGCAGGAGGATGTGCGCTTCATGCTCCCGAAGAAGATCCGCCAGGCAATGGCGACCGCCTCAGCCTGAGCGATGACAACCCTCGTTGTCTCCGACCTGCACCTCGGTGCTCGGAACGGCCGTGCCCGCCTGCATGAGGCGGAGCTGCGAGCCGGGCTGATCGCGAGTCTGGAACACGTAGATCGCCTGGTGCTGCTGGGCGACGT
>JAFMRN010000378.1 GCA_017354065.1 Solirubrobacterales bacterium | reverse complement strand
GCGCAGGTGGATGCGACCAAGCAGGTGGTACCGGAGCGACGTCGGCGGATGCTGATCCTCAGCGTGTGCTCGCTGAGCCTGCTGATCGTCTCGCTGGACGCGACGATCATGAACGTCGCGCTCCCATCTATCCATCGGGCGCTGCCGTCCTCGATCGGCGGCTTGCAGTGGGTGATCGATGCCTACACGCTGGTGATCGCCAGTGTGCTGATGCTGTCGGCCTCCACGGGCGATCGCGTCGGACGCCGGCGCATGTTCCAGATCGGGCTCGTGATCTTCCTCGTGGCCTCGCTGATCTGCGGCCTGGCGCCCAACCTGGGCGTGCTGATCGGAGCGCGAGCGCTACAAGCGGTAGGCGGCTCGATGCTGAACCCTATGGCGCTGTCGGTCATCCGCAACGTGTTTGTTGACCCGCGCGAGCGCGCGATGGCGGTCGGTGTGTGGGGCGCCGTGCCAGGTATCTCGATGTCCCTGGGACCGATCGTCGGCGGAACGCTGGTGGCCGCGATCTCCTGGCGGGCGGTGTTCTTCATCAACGTGCCGATCGGCTTGATCGCTCTTGTGCTCGCACGCGTGGTGATGCCCGAGTCCCGCGCGCCGGCTCCGCGCCGGCCTGACCCGATCGGTCAGATCCTGATGGTCGCCGCCTTGGCCTCATTGACCTACGGAATCATCGGCGGGCCCAGCGCGGGCTGGACCTCGGCGCAAACTCTGTCTCTCGGGGCAGTGTCGTTGCTGGCCTGGATCATGCTGATCCACTACGAGCTGGGACGGCGCCAACCGCTGCTCGAAGTACGGGCATTTGCCAGCGCGCCGCTGTCCGGGGCCAGCGCCAGCGCGATCGCGACCTACGCGAGCTTCGGCGGATTCCTGTTCCTCAACACCCTGTACCTCCAGGACGTACGCCACCTCTCGGCTCTGGCCGCGGGTGTCCGGCTCCTTCCCATGGCGCTGGCAACATTCGTCGGGGCGCCGTTGTCGGGCCGTGTCGTCGGGGCACGCGGCGCGCGGCTGCCGCTGTTGTGCGGCGGAGCGGCCCTGGCCGTCGCCGGGATCATGCTCACCCGGCTGAGCGCCCACACCCCGTACATCTACCTCGCGATCTCCTACGTGCTGCTAGGCGGCGGTGTCGGGGTCCTCAACCCGCCGATCACCAACACCGCCGTGTCGGGCATGCCACCGACGATGGCCGGCGTCGCGGCGGCCGTCACATCCACGAGCCGCCAGACCGGACAGACCGTCGGGGTCGCGGTGCTCGGCGCCCTGGCCGGCGGTGGGCTGGCCGCGGTCGGCCCCGGCTTCGCTCACGCGACCCATGTCGCCTGGTGGATCGTCGGCGGGCTGGGCACGGTCATCTTCGTGCTCGGCGGGCTGACGACCACCGCTTGGGCGCAGGGAACGGCTCAGCGCGCAGCCGCGCGCTTTGGAAGCGCCGACTCCTAACCCGCCCGGCGCACCGCTACGGCTGGCCGCATCAACCTGACAGGTCCTGCTCGGCTTGGGCGATCCAGTCGCGCTTCTCCGCGCGCCATTGCTCATCGGTGCGGCGCAGCTTCCAGTAACCGCTGGCCGACAGCTGGTCCGCGCCGAACCCGAGCGTCTGGATCAGGTGACGGCGGACGAGCAGCACCGCCGCGGCCTCACCGTGGACAAAGGCATGGCCGCGACCGTCCGGCAGATCCAGCGCCCGGACCGCGGCCAGCAGCGATTCGGGGTCCTCGCCGGCATGGCCGTGGCGGTGTAACCAGGTGAGGTGCAGATCCCCCGGCGTCGCCAGCGGCTGCTCGTGCTCGGGTCCCTCCACCTCGATGACCGCATACACGGGCGTGCCTGCCGGGATCCGTTGCAGGGAGACGGCGATTGCCGGGATCACCGCGTCATCACCGACCATCAGGTGCCAGTCGGCGTCCGCTGCGGGACTGTAGCCACCGCCAGGCCCGACCAGGGTCAGCGAGTCACCGGGCTTGGCAGACGCGGCCCAGGGTCCGG
>JAFMRN010000029.1 GCA_017354065.1 Solirubrobacterales bacterium | reverse complement strand
GTGGAGCTGGCTGCGCAGCTCCTCGAACTCCAGGCGCTGGAGCTCGGCCGCGTCGATCAGCAGGTCATAGGCCTCCTCCGCGTGGCCGGACTCGCGCAGCGCCTTGGCTACCTGGGCCATGATCCGGCGGCGGCCCTGGGGCACCCGATCACCGAGCCGCGCGAGTATCTCCGAGCCCACGTCGCGGGCCTCATCCACCCGGTCCAGTTCCACCAGCGCGGCCAGCCGGGAACACGTGAACTCAGCGAGCAGGTAGGGGTTCGGGCTGGCGTGGCGCTCCAGCCGTTCCAGCGCCGTCTCGATGTCTGCAAGCCCTTCCTCCGCGCGCCCTGCTGCGAGGCGGATCTCCCCGCGGGTGCCCAGGATCGCTGCGCTGGAGATCCGGTGCCCGTCAAGCAGCGGCTCGATCAGCGCCAGGGCGCGTTCGACCTGCTCCTCGGCTTTGTCCAGCTCACCGTCCCACCACAGCGCGGTCGCCAGATCGCTGCGTGAGATCGCCTCCTCGGCCTTGTCACCGGCGGCGATCGTCAACGACAGCACCTCCTCAATCGGGCGGCGGAGCCCGCGCAGGCCGAGGTTGCCGTTGACCGCGCAGGCCACGCGCCGCGCCTGGATGCGCAGATCCAGGTCACCGCTGCGGTCGGCCAGCTCAATCGCGCGCGCGATCTCCGTGATCGCCCGGGCAAAGGCGCCGGTCTGGAAGGCCAGCAGCGCGGAGACCGTCGCTATCTGCGTGGAGGGCCGCAGGTATGGATCGGAAGCCTGCGCGGTCCGTGCCTCGTCGACCAGCCGCTCGCCGGTTTTCAGGTCGCCCCCACCGATGGCGATAGCGGCCTGTACGGCCAGCGCCTCGGCGGCTATCTCGCTATCGCCGGCCTCCCGGGCCTTGTCCAGGCAGCGCGCGGCCGTGGCCGAGGACCCGGCCGGATCCTCGGGGTAGACGTTCCAGGCTTGTGCCAGATCCCGGCGGTCCGCGGCGCTCAGACGGGCAGCGGGGCGGCTTCGTGCGTGAAGTTGATGGTCGATCATGACGAGCTACCGGCTCGAACTTATCGATCGGAGGCTACCGGTTTTCCCCTTATTTCTGCATAAGAGGGGCGCAAAACTGTGGTTTATGGGGCGTTCGGCAGGCGCTTTACTGGCGGGCCAGGCCGTGGTTCTCGACCCGTGTGGCCGATATCGCCCCCACGCGGTCACGACCGCCGCGCTTGGCCGCGTTGAGCCCGTCGCTGGCGATTTGCAGCAGCGTTCCGGGGTCGCTGGAACCGTTGCTGGAGACCGCTCCGGCGCTGACCGTCACCGCCAGGCGGGGGTGCAGCTTGGACCAGTCATAGCCCGAGATCGCGCTGCGAGCCTTTTCCGCGCGGGCGTGCGCCTCGTCCGCCTGGGGGCCGGTGAGCAGCAACAGGAACTCATCACCGCCGGTGCGGATCACCTGCTCGGGGTCGTCCTGCTCGGCGCGCAGCAGCGCGGCGACGCGTGCCAGCACCTCATCACCGACGTGGTGGCCAAACGCGTCATTGATCGACTTGAACCTGTCCAGGTCCACGAACACCAGGCCAACAGGGGTCTCCGTGATCGTGCAGAGCGCCAGCCGGTGTGCCAGGAACCGGCGGTTGCGCGCGCCCGTGAGCCAGTCTTCATCGGCCTGATCGTGGAGCTGTCCCGCCAGCTCACGGAACTCGAGGCGCTGCAGCGTGGAGGCGTTCGAGAGCATCTCATAGGCCTC
Source organism: Solirubrobacterales bacterium (assembly GCA_017354065.1). Taxonomy (GTDB): domain Bacteria; phylum Actinomycetota; class Thermoleophilia; order Solirubrobacterales; family Solirubrobacteraceae; genus Palsa-465. The sequence goes on along the minus strand of JAFMRN010000029.1, from coordinate 12,134 downwards.
CGCGAGCCGGCCGGACTGGCGCAGGGCCTCAGCCAGCTTGGACATGATCTTGCGCTGGCTCTGGGGCGCGCGGTTGCCGAGCCAGTCGAGCGTCTCATACCCCGACGCGAGCGCGGCGTCCAGCCGTCCGACCGCAATCAACGCCTCCAGGTACACGCGTCGTGCCTCCGCCAGCGTGTAGGGGTTCGGCTCATCTCGCTGTCCGACGATCTGACAGCAGGTCTCCGCGTCACTCAGCGCCGCCTCAGGCTGGCCCGCCGCCAGCCTTATGTCGGCCCGGGTCCCATACGCCGCGGCCAGGGAGATCGGGTGCCGGTCCCGGAGCGCTTCGAGCGTTCTCAGCGCGCGTGTGACCTCGATTTCGGCGGCCTCCAGGGCGCCGTCGAGCATCAGCAGGACCGACGTGTTGATCCGTGCCTGGCTTTCCTCCCAGGGACCGAGCCGGCGTGACAGGGCCAGCGCTTCCTCCGTGCGCCGGCGCGCATCGCGCATCCCAAGGTCGCCGTGCACCAGGCAGGCTATTGCGCGCGCCTGGAATCGCAGCTCGAGATCGCCGCGCCGGTCGGCCAGCTCCACCGCCCGGTCAGCCTCCTCGACGGCGCGGGCGAAGCCCCCGGTCAGCAGCGCTAGCTGGGCCGCGAGCATCGCCTGGTGCGTGGCCGTGGCCAGGTCCGGGCTGAGCACGTGCAGCTGCCCGGCGTTTGAGAGGTGCTCCCGGCTTGCCGCCAGGTCGCCGCGGGCCAGTGCCGCCGCCGCGTGCAGGCTCAGCGCCTCCACATGCAGCCAGGGGTCATCAAGCGTTCCGGACCGGAGCTCGCAGTGTTCGGCGACCACCGTGGCGCCGCTGGGGTCCTCCATCCAGGTCCGCCAGGCGTCGCGGATCGCCTCGATGGTGGTCTCGCGAGCGGTTTGCTGAGGCGTAGGCCCAGGCCCTGGTGGTGATTTCGAAGTCATCGTCCGTGCTGTCCCCTTGCTCCCGTGCCAGACGGAGAGCGCCCGGACCCCGCTGTCCGATACGCGCTCTTCGCGTTTGTGCGTTCTGTGTCCCGGCGGAATCAGTATCGACACTTATTGGACCAATTTCAAGCCGGTTATAGAACAGACTTTCGGGCTCTGTGGCCGCGGTAGCATCGCTCCGCCATGGCTATCGGCATCATCACCGGCTCCGGCGGCCACGATTTGCTGGGCTTTTCACAGTCCGGTGTGATTCAGGCCGAGACGCCCTTTGGCTCGGTGCCTCTCCGCCGTGGCACCCTCGGCGGTGCCGATGTACTGCACGTCTCACGCCACGGTGAGGGCCATCAGCTGCTGTCCTCGGGTGTCAACCACCGCGCCAACATCTGGGCGCTGAAGGAAGCCGGGGCCACGGCGGTGCTGGCGGCTACGGTCTGTGGCGCCGTCGATGCTTCTCTGGCGCTCGGCAGCCTGGTGGTCTTTGATGACCTGCACTTCCTGGCGAACCGCCTGCCCGACGGTTCGCTGTGCACGTTCTTCGACCGTCCCGGCGATCCGGCGCGCGGGCATTGGATCCTCCACGGCGGGCCGTTCTCCGACGTTGTCCGGAGCGCCCTGCTGGACGCGTGTGTCGGGGTGAGCGTGCGTGACGGCGGCTGCTATGGCCACGTTGACGGGCCGCGGTTCAACACGCCCACCGAGATCCGTCAGCTCGCCGGCGCCGGTGTGGTCGCCGTCTCCCAAACTGCCGGGCCGGAGGTCGTGCTGTGCGGCGAGCTGGAGCTGCCCTACGGTCTGATCGGCTTCATCACCGACCACGCCAATGAGGTGGTCCCGGGCGCCACCACGCCGGTCGCGAAGCTGCTGGAGCTGATGGCGGCCTCACCGCGCGTGCTGGCCGGCGTGCTGGAGCGAGCGGCTGTCCGGCTGGCGGGACAGACCGTGCAGCCGGCGGGGTTCATGTACCGCTTCGAGAGCTAGCCAGCTATCGTGCCCGATGCCCTCATTGGGGAGTGGTGTAGTTGGCCAGCACGCTAGTTTTTGGTACTAGAGGATCGGGTTCGAATCCTGGCTCCCCAACCTCAGGATGGGCCGAAAGGGTCATATATGAACCCTTTTGGCCCAAGCTCTGCGAGACTGTTGCCTGGCCCTTCCGGGTCTTCTATGCGTGATCGCCGCTGACATCCCGCCACGACTGAACGCCGCCGCCTGTGCGCGGCGCGCTCGCGGATGTCCACGTTGATCACGTCTCTATCGGAAGGAGCTTCACCGTGTCCGCGACACTGCTCGTGGCGGAGAAGGTCAGCGTCCGCTTCGCTGACCGCACAATCCTGGACCGCGCCTCACTGGTGCTCGGCGCCGGCAGCCGCGTCGGGCTGATCGGACCCAACGGGTCCGGCAAGACGACCCTGCTCAGCGTTCTGGCCGGCGCGCGGCGACCGGACAGCGGCTCTGTCCGCGCGTTCGGGACCGTCGGGCTGATGAGCCAGATCCCGCAGTCGGACCTCAGCGCCAGAGAACTGATCCGCGCCGCGACCGGGGTCGCGGCGGCGAGCGAGCGCATCGATCATTGGGGCGCGCGTCTCCAGGACGGGGATCTGGAGGCTATCGGCCCGCACGCGGAGGCGGTCGAGCGCTGGGTCGCGCTCGGCGGCGAGGATGTCTCCGCGCGGATCTCAGCCGCTGGGTCCGACCTCGCGCTGAGCAGCCGGATGCTCGCCCGGCCTGTCACAGAACTGTCGGGCGGGCAACTCGCGCGTGTCGGGCTGGCAGCCATCGCCGTGTGCCGCTATGACGTGCTGCTGTTGGACGAGCCGACCAACCATCTGGACGCGGACGGGCTCGCGCGGCTGCGCCGGCTGCTGGAGGACCATCACGGGGCCGTTCTGGTCGCGTCCCACAACCGTGCCCTGCTGTCCGAGTTCTGCAGCGAGATCATCGCGCTGGATCCTGACGGCCCCGAGTTCGAGCACCACCACGGCGGCTATCAGAGCTACGTGCGTGAGCGTGAAGCCCGGAGCCGGCGGGCGGAGGAAGAACACGCGGCGGCGGTGGCGGAACGCAGGGAGCTGCTGGCGGCAGAGCGCCAGATCCGCGGGCGCGCGGCCCGAGCCGTGAGCAAGCTCGGGCAGCCGGACAACGACAAGGCGGCGCGCGAGTACTTCAAGGCCCGTGCGGATGGCATGCAGAACCGCGCACGCAAACTGGCTAAGCGCCGCAAACAGATCCAGGTTCCCGACCGGCCACGCCGGGAGCGGACGCTGCGCCTGGAGCTGACCGCGGAGGAGCGCAAGCGCTGGATCGTTGCGCTGGAGGGCGCACGCTGGGCTTATGCGGACTGGGAGCTGGGACCGATAGACCTGGCGCTGGCGGCCGGGGAGCGGCTGCTGCTGCGCGGTCCCAACGGCAGCGGCAAGTCGACGCTGATCAGCACGCTGGCCGGCAGGTCCAAGCCGGCCTCCGGCACACGCCGGCTCGCCGCTGGGGCCGTGGTCGCGGAGCTGGGTCAGATGCGTCGGGCCGTGGATGCCGGTGTGACCCTGAGCGCGTCGGTCCAGGCGCTGACCGGACTGGATGAGGCGGGAGCGCGCGGCGCGCTGGCCTGGTTCGGGCTCGGGGCGCGAGAGGCCGAGCGCAGCCCGCTGACGCTGTCTGGCGGCGAGCGGACGCGCGCGGAGCTGGCAGTAGTAGCCCACATGCGCGCGTCATGTCTGCTGCTGGACGAGCCGACCAACCATCTGGACACCGACTCGCTCGAGGTTCTGGAGTCGGCGCTGGCCGATTGGCCGGGCGCATTGGTGGTCGCGACCCATGACCCCTGGCTGACCGAGCGGCTCGCTCCGGATCGTGTCCTGGTGCTCAAATGAGCAAAGCGATTCGCGGGCCGGCGCTCGTGTCGTTTCGACACCGTTTTGGTGCTCAAACGAGCAAAGCTCGCCCGCGCCGGGAGCTTTGCTCGTTTCGACACGGCTCAGCTAGGGTCAAGCGGATGAGCGACGAGATCACCACCGCAAGCCTCGACGCGACGCCCGAGCAGCGCTTCATCCGCCTGCGCCGCGAGCTTGGCGTCACTTCTTTCGGCCTGAACGCAATCGTGTTGGCGCCGGGCGAGCGCAACCGCATTCACACCCACAAACGCCAGGAAGAGGTTTACGTGGTGCTGGACGGGACGCTGACGCTCGGGCTCCAGGACGGCGAACAGGACTTCACCACCGGCCAGGTGGTCCGGGTTCCCCCGGCGCTGCGCCGTCAGCTGATCAACCGCGGGCCAGCCACACTGAAGCTGTTGGCACTCGGTGGCGATCAGGCCCATGAGCACGAGCCCCGTGACGCCGACGCCTACAGGGACTGGCAGGACCAACAGCCCGGCAGCCCGGCGGACGTGCCCCTGCCCCAGGACCTCCCGGCGTCTGAGCGCCGCAGCTGAGCCCCGGGCCGCGATCCCTTACGATCCACGCGTCGTGTCAGCCCCGGTCGTAGTCATCCTCGCCGCCGGCAAGGGGACGCGCATGCGTTCTTCCGTGCCGAAGCTCCTGCACCCGATCTGTGGGCGGCCGATGATCGGCTGGCCGGTGGCGGTCGCCCGCGCCAGCGGCGCCGCCAAGATCGTCGTGGTCGATGCGCCCGAGCGTCCGCTCAAACAGCATCTCGACGATGACATCGTCAGCGTCGTCCAGGCCCAGCCGCTCGGCACCGGTGACGCGGTCAAGGCAGCGCTGAACGAAATTCAGCCCGAGCAGACGGTCGTGGTGCTGACCGGCGACACGCCGCTGATCCGCGCAGAGAGCATCGCCGAGCTGGTCAAGACCCACGATGAGAGCGGCGCCGCGGCCACGATCCTGACCGCGATCCTGGACGAGCCTGGCGCTTACGGCCGCGTAGTACGCGATCAAAGCGGCCACGTCACCAAGGTCGTGGAAGCCAAGGCCGCCGGTGACGCCACGCCGGAGGAGCTGCGCATTCAGGAGGTCAACAGCGGCATCTTCGCCTTCAGCGGCGCGCGCCTGAAGGACGCGCTGGCGCGTGTGCAGAACGACAACGCCCAGGGTGAGTACTACCTGCCGGACGTGCTTCCGATCCTCAAAAGCGACGGCCATAAGGTCGCGGCGCACGCCCTCCAAGACCCGGTTGAGATGGCCGGCATCAACCACCGCGTGCAGCTTGCCGAGGTCACCCGCCACGCCCAGCAGCGGATCAACCACCAGCACATGCTCAACGGCGTCACGCTGATCAACCCGGACGCGACGGTGATCGACGCCGACGTGGAGCTCGGCCACGACGTGACGATCGAGCAGGGCTGCACGCTGCGGGGCGCGACGACCGTCGCCGCCGGCGCGTCGATCGGTCCGCACGCCACCTTGATCGACGCCGAGGTGGGGGAGGGCTCGACGGTGATCCACTCCTACGTGAACCTGGCGGTCATAGACAAAAACGTCAGCGTCGGCCCGTTCGTCTATCTGCGCCCGAAGGCCCACCTGCACGACGGCTCCAAGGCCGGGACCTTCGTCGAGATCAAGAACTCAGAAGTCGGCCCGGGCGCAAAGGTGCCGCACCTCAGCTACATCGGGGATACGGATATCGGCGCGCGGACGAACATCGGCGCCGGCACGATCACCGCCAACTACGACGGCGTCAACAAGCACCGCACGACGATCGGTGCCGATGTGAAGAGCAGCGTCCACGTGTCCTTCGTCGCGCCGGTCAGCGTCGGGGACAACGGCTGGACCGCGGCCGGATCAGTCATCACCGACGATGTTCCGGCCGGCGCGCTGGGGGTCGCGCGCGCACGTCAGAGCAATATCGAGGGCTATGCGGAGCGCCGGAAAGCGCCCAAAGAGCAGGCCTAGAGGCCTGCTCGGCAGTCATTTGTCAAGGCCAAGCCCTAGGATGCCTTACGAATGAGCCTGCTGGGATCGGTTTCTGAGCCAAGCGGATATAGCGCCAGCCTGGGGAGCGACGACATCCGGTTTGAAAACGACAAGCGACTGCTGCTCGTAACCGGCCGCGCGAACCCCGCGCTGGGTGCGCGGATCGCGGACAAGCTGGGGATCGGGCTGTCCCCCGTCACGACCAAGACGTTCGCCAACGGCGAGGTCTACAGCCGTCTGGACGAGTCGGTCCGCGGCGCCGACGTGTTCATCGTGCAGCCGACGATCGGCAACCCTGAAGAGGGGCTGACGACCAACGACGCGCTGATGGAGCTGATGACGATGGTCGACGCGGCCGTCGGCGGTTCCGCGCACCGCGTGATCGCGGTCACGCCCTGGTACGGGTACAGCCGCCAGGACAAGAAGTCAGCGCCGCGTGAGCCGATCAGCTCGCGGATGGTCGCGCGGATGCTGGAAGGGGCGGGCATCGACCGGATCCTGACGATGGACCTGCACTCCGGCCAGATCCAGGGCTTCTTCCAGAAGCCCTGTGATCACATGACCGCGATGTTCATCCTGACCCAGTACTTCACCGACCTCGGGCTCGAAGATCTGGTCGTGGTCGCGCCGGACGCGGGCCGCGTGAAGCTGAACAAGCGCTTCGCGGCGAAGATGGGCGCTGACCTCGCGATCCTGAACAAGGAGCGCCCCGCTCAGCAGGTGGCCGAGATCAACTACGTGATCGGCGACGTGAAGGGCAAGACGGCGCTGCTGGTCGACGACATCATCGACACGGCCGGGACGCTGAAGGCGGCCGCTCACGCCGTGCTTGACGCCGGCGCCAGCCGTGTCTACGCCGCCGCGACCCACGGCCTGTTCTCGGGCAAGGCATTTGAGAACCTCAGCTCGGCCGGCTTCGAGGAGATTGTCGTGACTGACACGGTCCCGCTGCGTCCGGGCGCCCCGGACAACATCAAGGTGCTGTCTTGCGCCGACCTGCTGACCAGCTCGATCCGCCAGATCTTCACCGACGGCTCGGTCAGCGACGTCTTCGGCGGAGAGAATCAGCTCTTTTAACTGGCGCCGGTTCGCGGCCGGGTTGCTCGCAGGGCTGCTGCTCGGCTCCTTCATCGCAGCGGCCTTCACGCTCTATGGCCTGGTCCTTCCCGTATTCGGGCTCGCGCTCGTGGTGTGGCTCGCTCAAGACCGCGGCACCGGTGCCGCGACGGTCGGCGTGCTGCTGGCCGGTGCGGCGATCGCGGTGCTGACCGCAGTCTCGGGAATCGACAAGCCGATCCCCTGGTTCGTGGCCGCCGGCCTGCTGATCGCAGCCGCCGTCGCGCGTGTCTGGTGGCGGCGCCGCTAAGCGGCGTTCGCCTGCTCGGCGGCCGCCAGTTGCTGCTCGGTCTCCTCGTCGGGCAGCGGCTTGCCCGGCCAGGCGCCGAAGAAGTAGTGGAAGACCCGGCTGACGACCTGATCGAACACCGAGGCGACGCCGGTGATGATCCCGGCCTGCAGCGCGTTCACGAAGAACACGTAGGCCAGCTTCTGGTGGCCGGCCATCGGCTTGGCAGGCAGCTCGTCCTCACCGAGCTTCTCCCAGATACCGGCGAAGGCTTTCTTGCCCAGCTTCTTTCCAATGAACTTCACGATGAACGTGAAGGGCAACAGCAGTGAACGCATGTGCTGGCGCACACTAGCGATCTTGGGAACGGATCGGCCCCTCAGTGACGCGAGGGCGTACGCCGGGGCACCGGCGCACGCTCCGGATCTCGCACAGGTCGCCGCTGGTGCGAGGGAACTTTGTCTGCCAGGCGTCCGGGTCCACGGAACCGGATCCGTGATTGTTCGGCGTCGGGCAGCGGGATGCCGCCTCCGGGCCAGCCGCGCGGGTCAGGCTTCTCGGAGTTGGGCAGGTTGCCCCAGCCGTCATCCGTTCCGGAGTCCGAGTCCTCGGGCGGGTTTTGGTCATCCCGCAGGGTTGGGATCAGGAGCGCTCCGACGGCGATGAAACCGATCAGATGGATCCCCATCAGCCATGCGAGCAGCTGAACTTCGGACATTTGTTAAGGGTACCTCTAACAAGCAGGATTTGACACCGCTTGATCGACGTGTCCGCTTCCGGGCCATAGGCCCCGAAATCTCCCGCTACCATCGTCGTCCTCATGTCCGATCAGTCTTCAGCTGTCCTGGCCGCCTCGCGCCGCGAATCCTCCAACTCCCGGGAGAATCGCCGGCTGCGCCGCACAGGACTTGTCCCAGGAATCGTTTACGGCGGTGGCGAGGAGCCCGTTCCCTTCTCGATCAACGCGCGCGAGCTGCGCAACACGCTGGCCAGCGCCGGCGCCGTGCTGGACCTCCAGATCGACGGCGGGAAGGCCACGCCGGTCGTGCTCAAGGAGCTGATCCGTCACCCCGTGACCGGCTCAACCACGCATCTCGACCTGCTCCGCGTCAACCTCAAAGAGGCGATCCAGACCCAGGTGACCCTGGAGCTGACCGGCGCCGAGGACGCACCCGGCATCAAGCAGGGCGGCGTCTTGGAGCACATCGCGCGCGAGGTGACCGTGGAGGCGCTGCCGAACGAGATCCCTGAGAGCCTCAGCGTCGACGTCTCGACCCTGGAGGTCGGCGAGACCGTGACCCAGGCTGCGATCCAGGTCCCCACCGGCGTCACGCTGATCGGCGACGAGGAGGCCGCGGTCGTGACGATCACCGCCTCACGCGCCAGCCGCCAGGCCGACGACGAGATCGAGACCGAGACCGAGCTGGTCGGCGAAGAGTCTGACGGCGAAGAAGCCGCGTCAGAGGACGACGAGTAGCCACTGCGCCCCGGCAGCATGTCGGGTCAGATCGACTGGCTGGTGGTTGGGCTCGGCAACCCCGGAGCCAAGTACCAGGGCACCCCGCACAACGTCGGCGCAGACGTCGCCAACGCGCTTGCCGCGCGCTGGGAGCTGCCCAAGGCCAAGCAGCGCTACCGCGGCTTGATCACCCAGGGGACCGCACTCATAGGCGGTCCCCCAAAGATAGGTGTCGCGGTACTCCTGCCGCAGACCTACATGAACGAGTCCGGTAAGTCGGTCTCACCGGCCCGCGGCGAGCTGCGCGTCGAGCCCGACCGGATCCTCGTGTGCCACGACGAGATCGACACCCCGTTCGGTGAGGTGCGCACCAAGTTCGGCGGCGGCCTGGCCGGACACAACGGCCTGAAGTCGCTGAAGGCCCAGCTCGGGACCGCCGATTTCCACCGTATCCGGCTCGGCGTCGGACGCCCTGACAGCACCGACCCGGAGATCGTGGCCGCCTACGTGCTCGGCCGCTGGCGCCAGCCCAAATCAGAGGTCCAGGCGCTGATCGACGCCGGCGCCGACGCTGCCGAAAAGCTGATCCTAGACTCGGATACGAATGCTCTCAGCGCTCCTTAGCCAGGCGGATCTCGATCCCCAGACGGGCACCCTGGCAAAGGACGGAGGCCGCGCGTTTGTCGCCGCCAGCCTGCGCCCGTTCCTGATCGCGGCGCTGGCCGACCGAAACAAGCCGCTGCTTGTCGTAGCCGGCGATGACCGCCACGCGCGTGACCTCGCCGCCAGCCTGCGCGCCTGGCTGAAGCCGCGCAAGGTCCGCTACTACCCGAGCCGCGGGGTCACCTATGAGTCCCACCTGAACCCGCCGGCGCACCTGATCGGACAGCGGATCGCGGCGCTCGACGCGCTGCTCGATGGCGACGCGCCGGTGGTGGTCGTCTCCGCAGTCGCGCTGTCGGAGAAGGTCCCGGACCCGAGCCTGCGCCCGCACGGGTTCACGATCACCAAGGGCGAGCTGATGGACCTGTCAGAGACCGCCGAGGACCTGGCGAACGCCGGCTATGAGCGCGTCGACCAGGTCGAGGACCGCGGCCAGTTCGCGATCCGCGGCGACATTCTCGACGTATTCCCCGCGACCGAGGACCGCGCCGTGCGGATCGACCTGTTCGGCGACGAGATCGAGACGATCCGCGCGTTCTCGACCTTCACCCAGCGCGGGCTCGAGGAGCTGGAATCAGTTGAGATCTCGCCCGCCGCGGAGCTTGGGCCCGAGTACCGCGAGCTGGCGGAGCTCGACCACGGCGACATCGCGGAGCTGCTGCCCGTCGACGACTTCAAGTCGTTCCTCGACCTGACCGACGCGCCCGTGATCCTGGCCGCGGAGGAGGAGCTCGCGCCCGCGCTGGCGGACCACTTCCAGGACGTCACGGCCGCCTTCCACGACGCCGACGCCCACCACCTGTACCTGGCGCCCGAGACGGTTACCGAGGCGATCGACGCGCGTGCACGGATCCGGCTCTCCAGCATCGACCAGGATCAGCCCTTCCAGTTCCGCGGCCAGTCAGCCGACGTCGCCGCCAAGGACATCCGCGCCGCCGAGCCCGAGCTTGAGAAGCTGACCCGCTCGGGCTACCGCACGGTCGTCACCTGGCCGGTCAGGGGCGAGGGTGACCGCGCCGCCTACAACCTCGGGCGGATGAAATTGAGCTGGCTCGACGCCGGTTCCGGCTTTGGGCTCGGAACCGGCGATGGGGGCGCGCTGTACTTCGCCCAAGCCCGGCTGGCCGAGGGTTTCGTCGCGCCCCAGTTCAAGCTCGCGGTGATCCCGGAGCAGCGGCTGATCCGCCGCCGCCGGGAGGCACCGAGCGTCTCTAAGCGCGGGGTGCTGCGCTCCTTCACGGAGCTGCGCTCCGGGGACATCATCGTGCACGAGGACCACGGTGTCGCGCGCTTCGCCGGCTTTGACACGAAGACCGTCGCGGGCACGACGCGCGACTACCTGACGCTCGAGTACGCCGGCTCGGACCGCGTGTTCATGCCGGTTGAGCAGCTCGCGAAGATCAGCCGTTACATGGGCGGCGCCGATCCGTCGCTGTCGAAGCTCGGCGGCACCCGCTGGGAGACGATCAAATCCCGTGCGCGCAAGGCCGCCCAGGCTTTGGCCGGGGAGCTGCTGAACCTGTACGCCGAGCGCAAGCGCCGCCAGGGTTTCAGCTTCTCCTCCGACAGTGACTGGCAGCGCGAGTTTGAGGACGCCTTCCCCTACCAGGAGACGCCCGATCAGGCCGACGCGATTGAGTTCGTCAAGGCCGACATGGAAGCGCCGCGGCCGATGGACCGGCTGATCTGCGGTGACGTCGGGTACGGCAAGACCGAGGTCGCGCTGCGGGCCGCGTTCAAGGCGGTCCAGGACGACAAGCAGGTGCTGGTGCTGGTGCCGACGACGATCCTCGCCCAGCAGCACTACGGCACCTTCGCCGAGCGGTTGAAGGACTACCCGGTGAAGATCGAGCACGTCTCGCGGTTCCGGCCGGCGGCGGAGCAGAAGGCAGCGATTGAGCGCTTCAGCAAGGGTGAGGTGGACATCCTGGTCGGCACCCACCGGCTGCTCAGCCGCGACGTCCGGGCCAAGGACCTGGGGCTGTTGATCGTCGATGAGGAGCAGCGCTTCGGCGTCAAGCAGAAGGAGCTGCTGCGCCAGCTGAAGCTGAAGGTCGATGTGATCGCGATGTCCGCGACCCCGATCCCGCGGACGCTGCAGATGTCGATGGCGGGCATCCGTGACATCACCGTGATTGAGACCGCGCCGGAGGGCCGCCGCCCGGTCAAGACCTATGTCGGCGAGTACGACGAGGAGCTGGTCAAGCGCGCGCTGGTGCGCGAGCATGAGCGCGGCGGCCAGGCCTTCTTCCTGCACAACCGCGTCGATGACATCGATGAGACGGCTGAGCGCCTGCGGGCACTGTGTCCCGAGATGAGCTTCGCCGTGGCCCACGGGCAGATGGAGGAGAAGGAGCTTGAGCAGCGGATGCTCAGCTTCCTGCGCGGTGACGCCGACGTGCTGGTGTCGACCTCGATCATCGAGTCGGGGATCGACATTCCCCATGCCAACACGCTGATAGTCGAGCGGGCCGACACCTTCGGCCTGTCCCAGCTGTACCAGATCCGCGGTCGCGTGGGACGCTCGCGCGAGCGTGCCTACGCCTACCTGCTGTACCCCTCGGCCGCGGCGCTGACCAACGACGCGGGCCAGCGCCTGGCGGCGCTCAGCGACTACACCGAGCTCGGGTCCGGCTTCAAGGTCGCGATGCGCGACCTGGAGATCCGCGGTGCCGGCGATCTGCTCGGTGACGAGCAGTCCGGCCACGTGGCGGCGCTCGGCTTTGAGCTGTACATGCAGATGCTCGATGAGGCCGTGCAGGCGATGTCCTCCGATGATGCGGAGGCCGCCGAGGACTGGGAGCCGGTGCGCCTCGACATCAACGTAGACGCCTACGTGCCGGCC